>BTUT01000037.1:0-12959 GCA_045862935.1 Acidimicrobiia bacterium | reverse complement strand
GTGCGTGCCCAGATCCACCACCTCCGGGCGTACGCCGACGCGCGCGCCACCACGTGCACCGCGCCGCCGCTCGCCTACGCGTGCGAGGACCCTCGCTTCGGCCTCGTCGCGCCCAAGGGCAAGGCCCCGACCTGGAACCAGTTCGGCGGCGGCATCTGGGCCACCGACCCGGGGTACGCCGGGAAGGTCCTCGACCTCTACACCGCGCTCCTCGCCTCCGCCGGCCTCCCCCTCGCCTGACCGCGAGGATCCTCAGCGTCAGATGACGACGACCGAGCGGAGCACCTCGCCGCGCTCCATCTTGTGGAACGCCTCCTCCACCTGCTCGAGGGAGATGGTCTCCGACACGAAGCGGTCGAGGTCGAGGCGGCCCTGGAGGTAGAGGTCGACGAGCATCGGGAAGTCGCGGCTCGGCAGGCAGTCGCCGTACCACGAGGGCTTGAGCGCCCCGCCCCGACCGAAGAACTCGATCATCGGGAGGTCGATCCGCATGTCGGGTGCGGGCACGCCCACCTGCACCAGCGTGCCCGCGAGGTCCCGGGCGTAGAACGCCTGCTCCATGACCTCCGGGCGACCGACGGCCTCGATGCAGACGTCGGCGCCGTGGCCGCCGGTGAGGGCACGGATCGCCTCCACCGGGTCGGACTCCGACGCGTTCACGGTGTGGGTCGCGCCGAAGCCCGTGGCCCACTCGAGCTTCCGGGGGTCGACGTCGACCGCGATGATCGTGTGTGCGCCGGCCGTGCGTGCGCCGGCGATCGCGGCGTCGCCCACACCCCCGCAGCCGAACACGGCGACGCTGTCGCCTCGGGAGACGTTGCCGGTGAGCATCGCCGCCCCGAGGCCGGCCATGACGCCGCATCCGAGGAGCCCCGCGGCCTCCGGGCGCGCGCGGGAGTCCACCTTCGTCGCCTGTCCCGCCGCGACGAGCGTCTTCTCCGCGAACGCTCCGATGCCGAGGGCGGGGGACAGCGGTGTGCCGTCGGTGAGCGTCATCTTCTGTGTGGCGTTGAACGTGGCGAAGCAGTACCACGGGCGTCCGCGACGACACGCGCGACACGTGCCGCAGACCGCGCGCCAGTTCAGGATCACGAAGTCACCGGGTGCGACCTCGCGCACGTCGGGGCCGACGGCCTCGACCACGCCCGCGGCCTCGTGGCCGAGCAGGAACGGGAAGTCGTCGTTGATCGCGCCCTCCCGGTAGTGCAGGTCGGTGTGGCAGACGCCGCAGGCCTGGACCCGGACGAGCGCCTCGCCGGGTCCAGGATCGGGCACGATCACCGTCTCCACGCTCACCGGCGCGCCCTTGCGTCGCGCCACGATGCCTCGAACCTCGTGGGTCATGCGTGTTGTCTAGTGCTCGCCGACGCGGAGGTGCACGCGCACCGGCCGGTGGTCGGACCCGACGGGCGCGAGCACCGTCGCGTCGAGAACCGTGATGTCCCCCCGGACGAAGACGTGGTCGATCTGGCTGTGGGGCCGCGGTGCGGGCCACGTGCGGCCCCGTACGGCCCGGCGCCAGCCGGGCAGGAGCAGCGAGCTGGGCGGGCCCCAGAAGTTGCAGTCTCCGGCGACGATCGCGGGGCGGGCGTCTCGTCCGTCGGCCGGGAGCACTCGCCGCCGGAGCTGCCGGAGCTGCAGTGGGGGTCCGTGGGGGAGCCGGGAGGTGAGGTGCACCCCCACGAGGTCGACGGGGACGGCGTCGATCGTGACCTCGAGGTGGAGCACACGGCGCTGGGGTGCCGGGTCGCCGATCGTCGGCCCGATCGCCGGGCGTCCGAGCACCGACGCGGACCGGCGGCTGAGGACGGCGAGCCCGACCGTCCCTTCACCGTGGGGGGCGCAGTGTGGCCACCGGCCCCGCACGGTCGCACGCGCGAGCTCCACGTCGAAGCGCTCGTACCCGTGCTCGTCGGCGAACTCGTCGACGATCGCGCGCTCGCCGTCGAGGCGGAACACCTCCTGGATGACCATCACGTCGGGATCACCGAACGACGCCAGCGCCGAGGGGAGGTCGTAGGGCTCGTAGTCGTGGCGCATCGGGCCGAGCCCGTAGTGGGTGTTGAACGAGACGAGGGTGAGCTCGGGCATGGGGGGAGGCACCGTACTCGCGGGTGGGGCGTGACTACGCGGCGGGGATGCGCACCACGAACCGCGCGCCGTGCGGCTCCGCGTCCTCGACGGTCACGGTCCCGCCGTGACGCTCCACGGCGGACTTCACGACGGCGAGGCCGAGGCCCATGCCGCCCGCG
The DNA here is from genome assembly GCA_045862935.1 of Acidimicrobiia bacterium. GTDB lineage: Bacteria > Actinomycetota > Acidimicrobiia > IMCC26256 > PALSA-555 > CAIUKV01. The sequence goes on along the minus strand of BTUT01000037.1, from coordinate 10,707 downwards.
TCGCGGGCCCGGCCCTCGTCGAGGCGGGTGAAGCGCTCGAAGACGCGGGCCCGGTCCTCGGGGGCGATGCCGGGCCCGTCGTCGGAGACGGCGAGCTCCACGACGTCGTCGGTGGCCCGCAGCGTGATCGTCACCCGCGAGGTCGCGTGGCGGCAGGCGTTGTCGAGGAGGTTGCCGACCACCCGCGCGAGTGAGTCGCGCCGCCCGAGGACCCGCCCTCCGGAGACCCCGGTGGTGTCGACGGGCACGCGGAGGTCTCGGCCGCACTCCTCGAACACCACCTCGTCGAGGTCGACCTCGACGAGCTCTCCCGCCGAGGCGCCCTCGTCGAGTCGGGCGAGGTCGACCAGCTCGGCCACCGCCTGCTCGAGCCGCGCGTCCTCGTGGAGGACACGCCGCGCGATCGACGGCCAGTCGTCGCGGTCGGGGCGGCGGAGCGCGACCTCGAGCTGGGTGCGGATGGACGCCACGGGGCTTCGCAGCTCGTGGCTCGCATCGGAGACGAACCGGCGTTGACGCGTGGCTGCGTCCTCGAGGCGGTCGAGCATCTCGTTCATGGTCGACGCGAGCCTCGCCACCTCGTCGTGCGTGGCCGGCACAGGCACGCGCCGGTGGATCGTGGTGTGGGTGATCGAGGCGGCCTCGGCCCGGATCGCCTCCACCGGCCGCAACGCGCGTCCGGCCATGAACCACGCCAGGAGCCCGACGAGCACGACGAGCGCGGGGAACAGCGCGAGGAGCGTGTCGGTGATCGTGTCGATGGTCTCGTCGACCTCGGCGAGCGAGCGTTGCGCGACCAGCGTCACCCGGCCCACCGCGGACTCCACGGTCTCGCGGGTCTCGAGGTCGCGCGCACGCCGGGTCGCGTCGATCTCGGCCTGCAGGGCGCTCGGGCGGCCGCCGAGCGCGGACGGACCGCCCGTCGGGACGAAGGTGCCGTCGGAGAGCAGGACGTACGCGCCGTCGGGGGTGATCACCCGGTAGAGCGGGCGGCCCCGGGGTGGCGCCTGGGGGAGGTCCACCTCGTCGGGGATCCCGTTGGACACCTGCTGCGCGATCGCCTGGAGCTGGCGCTCGTCGGTCCGGCGGATCCCGTCGACGATGTTCGCCCGGACGGTGCGGACCAGCACGAACGACGCGATCCCCAGTGCGATGGCGAACAGCCCGGCGGCCACGAGCGTGATCCGCCAGCGGACCGAGAGACGCCGCATCAGTCGTCCGGGCCGAGCCGGTAGCCGGCGCCGCGCACGGTGCGGATGAGCTGGGAGCCGAACGGCTGATCGATCTTGCGGCGGAGGTAGCCGATGTAGACCTCGACCACGTTCGGGTCGCCGGCGAAGTCCATCCCCCAGACGTGGTCGAGGATCTCGGGCTTCGAGGCCACGCTCCCGTCACGGCGCATGAGGTACTCGAGGAGCGCGAACTCCCGCGCGGTGAGCTTGATCGCCTCGCCGTCGCGCTCGAGGCGGCGGGTGCCCGGGTCGAGGCGCAGCGGTCCGACCTCGAGCACGGCGGGGCGGGGCGGCGCGCCACGCCGGAACAGGGCGCGCAGCCGGGCGAGCAGCACCACGAACGAGAACGGCTTCGAGAGGAAGTCGTCGGCGCCGGTGTCGAGCGCCTCGGCCTCGTCCCACTCGCCGTCCTTCGCGGTGAGCATGAGGATCGGCGTCCACACGCCCTCGGCGCGCAGCGTCTCGCAGACCTTGTAGCCGTTCATCCCGGGCAGGAGGATGTCGAGGACGATCGCGTCGTACGACCCCTCCCGTGCCCGCCACAGACCGTCGTTGCCGTCGTGCACGATGTCGACGTCGTAGCCCTCGGCGCTCAGGCCCTCGCGCACCGCTTCGGCGAGCGCCACCTCGTCCTCGACCACCAGCACCCGCATGGCGAGCATTGTGCCCGGGGCGCCGGCGGACGGGTGCGACGGACCTGAGAATCCGGCTGCGTTCGCTCAGCCCGCCGCCGGGCTGCTCAGGGGGGTCTCAGCCGGGTGGGGAGAGGATCCCCCTCGACAGCTCACCCCGACGGTCGTCCTCGGCGGCTCACCCACGGGGAGCCCGTCCGAACGATCCGTCCGAACGAGAGGAAGCCCCCATGTGGAAGACCCCCCGAACCGCCCTCGTGGCGGGTGCGGCGCTCATCGCCGGCCTCGGCGTGGGCGCGGCGGTCGTACCGGCGATGGCCGCGCAGGAGCCGGTGCTCACCGAGGAGCAGCAGACCCAGCTGCAATCGGAGCTCGACGCCTACCGGGCGTGCCTGGAGAGCCAGGGCGTCACCCCGCCGGAGCGCCCGGCGGACGGGTCCCGGCCCGAGCCGACCGAGGAGCAGCGTGAGGCCCGCCGCGCGGCGCACGAGGCGTGTGCCGACCAGCGGCCGAACCGTCCGGTGCTCACCGACGAGCAGAAGGCGACGCTGCAGGCCCAGATGGAAGAGCACCGCGCGTGCATGGAGCAGCAGCTGAGCGCGGCCGGGATCACGAAGCCCGATCGACCGACGCCGAGCGCGGACGGCACCCGCCCGCAACGGCCCGAGCTCACCGACGAGCAGAAGGCGGCGATCGAGGCGGCGCGCACCGCCTGTGAGGACAGCCGTCCGAACCTCGGCGTCGAGGGCCCCGGCCCGATGGGCCGGGGATTCGGCCCCGGGCACGGTCCGGGTCGCCCGGGTGGTCCGGGTGGTCCGGGTGGCCTGGGGAGCCCGGACGGGGGCCGTGGGGGTGCCGGCGCCTCCGGCGGCTCGGGCTCGTCGACCACCACCTGATCGTCCTGACGGTCCTGGGCAGTCGCGTCGCGGCGCCGCCCCTCGGGGCTCCCGGCTTCACCTCGCAGCGGAAGAGCCGGGGCCCCGGGGGGCGGTCTCGGCGGCGGCGGCGGCCTACGGACCGACGAGCTCCCAGAGGTTGCCCGCGGGATCGGTGACGAACACGTGGCGCTCCCCGTCGAACGCCGTCGTCCGGCACTCGAACCCGCGACCCTCGAGGCGGCTCAGGCACGCGTCGAGGTCGTCGTCGAGGCGGATCGCGGTGTGCGCGGACGGCACGACCGCGTGCTCGGCGTTCGGCGAGAGGTGGACCTGGCTGCCGTCGTCGGCTTCGAACCACCACAGGCGCCGACCCAGCTTCTCGACCAGCGCGGTGATCTCGGGCCCACCCTCGACGGCGCGGTAGCCGAGCATCTCCACGAGCCATCCGGCCTCGGTCTCGGCCTGGTCCTCGGGGACGGAGAGGTTCACGTGGTGCACTGCACGAGGCATGGTGCCGAGCGTAGGCGCATACCCTGAGGGGATGCCTGCGACGACGACGTCCGCTCCCACGCCGAGGCTGGCCGTCACCGGCGATGCCGAGGCCGACGCCCTCCTCGTGGAGGAGCCCCTGGCCCTCCTGATCGGCATGCTCCTCGACCAGCAGGTGCCGATGGAGTGGGCGTTCCGTGGACCGGCGACGCTGAAGGCCCGCCTCGGCGGTCGGCTCGACGCCGCGCGGATCGCCGCACTCGGTGAGGACCGTGTGGTCGAGATCTTCTCCGAGAAGCCCGCGCTGCACCGCTTCCCGGGATCGATGGGCCGGCGCACCCACGCGCTGTGCCGCTTCCTCGTGGACGAGTACGGCGGCGACGCGGCCGCCGTGTGGACCGGAGCGAAGTCGGGTGCGGCCCTGCTCGCGCGGGTGCAGGCGCTCCCCGGGTTCGGCGAGGAGAAGGCCAGGATCTTCGTGGCGCTCCTCGCGAAGCGCCTCGGGGTGAAGCCCCGGGGATGGCGACAGGCCTCCGCACCGTTCTCCGACGCCGTCCCGCGCTCGGTCGCCGACATCGACTCTCCCGAGGCTCGGGCCGAGGTCCGTGCGTGGAAGAAGGCGCAGAAGGCCGCCGGGAAGTCCAAGGCGGACTGACCCCGGCGCACGGGGCGTGCCCCGCCGAGCCGCCGAGCGTCGGGTAGCCTGGGGGTCCAGCAGGCGCCACCGGTGCCTGCCGGGTCTTCCTCACTTCGCCGGACTCGCCGGGGATCGACACGTCGTCGACGAGGACGACCGGCCCGTCGCCCCTGTTCCGCGACGGGACCCCGATCCTCTGCGAAGAGCCGACGAAAGCGAAACCTGTGACCGCAAGCTTCGAGGCGCTGGGCGTCTCCCCGGATCTCGTCGCGCGCCTGCGCGCCGACGGGATCGACTCCCCCTTCCCGATCCAGGAGCTCACCATCCGCGACGGCCTCGCCGGTCGCGACGTGTGTGGCAAGGCCAAGACCGGCTCCGGCAAGACCCTCGCCTTCGGGCTCCCCCTCGTCGAGCGCGTCGCCAAGGCGGCGCCCCATCGACCGACCGGCCTCGTGCTCGTGCCCACCCGTGAGCTGGCCAACCAGGTGAGCGCGGTCATCGAGCCGCTCGCGGCGGTGCGCGGCCGCACGGTGCAGACCGTCTACGGCGGCGTGGGCTTCGACCCCCAGCGCGACGCGCTGCGCAAGGGGGTCGACATCGTCGTCGCCACCCCCGGGAGGCTCATCGACCTCATCGAGCACAAGGACGTGCGGCTCGACGCCGTCGAGGTGCTGGTGCTCGACGAGGCCGACCGCATGCTGGACATGGGCTTCTCCCCGCAGGTCCAGAAGATCCTCTACCGCATCACGGCACCGCACCAGACGATGCTCTTCTCGGCGACGCTCGACGGTGCGATCCGCCGGATCGTGGATCGCTACCTCCATGATCCGGTCGCCCACGAGGTCGCCTCCGACGAGCCCACGGTCGACGAGATGGAGCACCGGTTCCTCTTCGTGCACCAGCTCGACAAGGTGAAGGTGTGTGCGGCGATCTGTCGCGGGGTGGAGCGCGCGCTCGTGTTCACCAACACCAAGCGCGCGGCCGACAAGGTGGCACAACAGCTCGAGCGCGAAGGCGTCCGGGCCATGGCCATCCACGGTGACCTGCGCCAGCCGGCACGTGAGCGAGCGCTCGCGCAGTTCTCGACCGGCAAGGTCCCCGTGCTGGTGGCCACCGATGTGGCGGCGCGCGGGTTGCACATCGACGGCGTCGACGTGGTGATCCACTACGACCCCACCGACGACCCGAAGTCGTACCTGCACCGCTCCGGACGCACCGCGCGCGCGGGGCGCACGGGCGTCGCCGTCACGCTCATGCTCTGGAACCAGGAGAACGAGGTGCGCGCGGTGATGCGGCGCCTCGCCCTGCAGATGCCGATCGTCGAGGTGTTCTCGAACGACACCCGCCTCGGCGACCTCGCGGCCTGGGACCCGGCGGCCGAAGCCGACGTCGCGTAGCCCGGGAGCGAAATCGCGGCGGGCGCCGAGCCCGTGATGAGAGGATGGGATCGTGAACGCAGCACCGGCGCGCGTGTCGCGCAAGATCGCCTCGATCGCCGAGTCGGCCACCTTGGCGGTGGACGCCCGGGCCAAGGCGTTGCAGGCCGCGGGGGAGAAGGTGATCGGCTTCGGGGCGGGCGAGCCCGACTTCCCGACCCCGGCCCACATCGTCGACGCGGCGGTCGCGGCGTGCGTCGACCCCCGGAACCACCGGTACTCGCCCACACCGGGCCTGCCCGAGCTGCGCGAGGCCATCGCCGCGAAGACGGTGCGGGACTCCGGGTTCGCGTGTGAGGCCGCGGACGTGCTCGTGACCAACGGCGGGAAGCACGCGGTCTACAACGCCTTCCAGGTGCTGCTCGACCCCGGCGACGAGGTGCTGTTGCCCGCGCCCTACTGGACGACCTACCCCGAGGCGATCGCGCTCGCCGACGGCGTGCCCGTGGTCCTGCCCACGACCGAGGCGACCGAGTTCCGCGTCACCCTCGAGCACCTCGACGCGGCGCTCACCAGCCGGACGAAGGCGCTGGTGTTCGTGTCGCCGTCGAACCCCACGGGCTCCGTCTACACGCCCGAGCAGGTCGAGGCGATCGGCCGGTGGGCGGTGTCGCGTGGCGTCTGGGTGATCACCGACGAGATCTACGAGCACCTCACCTACGGCGACCACCGCTTCGCGTCGATGCCGGCCGCGGTGCCGGAGATCGCCGACACGTGCATCGTGCTCAACGGGGTCGCGAAGACCTACGCCATGACCGGGTGGCGGGTGGGCTGGATGATCGGTCCGCGCGACGTGATCGCGGCCACGACGAACCTCCAGTCGCACTCCACGTCGAACGTCTCGAACGTCGCGCAGCGCGCCGCGCTCGCGGCCGTGGCCGGCGACCTCGACGCGGTGGCCGAGATGCGCGCCGCGTTCGACCGTCGGGGTCGCCAGATGCACCGGCTGCTGTCCTCGATCCCGGGGGTCACGTGCCTGGAGCCGCAGGGCGCGTTCTACTGCTTCCCGAGCTTCGAGGGTGTCCTCGGCCAGGAGGTGGGTGGCCGCAAGGTGACCAGCACGCTCGAGCTGTGCGAGGTGCTGCTCGACCAGGCCAAGGTCGCGGTCGTCCCGGGTGAAGCGTTCGGTGCGCCGGGCCACGCCCGGCTGTCGTTCGCGCTCGGCGACGACGACCTCGGCGAGGGCGTCGGCCGGATCGCCCAGGCGCTCGGTGGGTGACGGGGGTTCAAGCGGGGCGCGCCGCGTGCCGACAACCCGGGGATGGTGGGTGGACGGCGGGTGCGCGCGCGACGCGGTGGCGTCGCCGCCGTGCTCGGCGCAACGGTCGCGATCGCCGCGGGCACCGCGGCCGGGGGGCCCTGGGCTTCGGCGGCGTCGTCGCCGGAGGCGTGCCGCCTGCTGACGGCGCGGGAGATCACCGCGGCGCTCGGGCAGCCGGCCGCGAAGGGCGCCCCCGGGAGCGCCCCGCGGGTGTGCGACTGGCGCCTCGCCGCCACCGACGTCCGTCCGATCGGGTCGGTCCACGCCCTCGTCACGCGGGGGGGTGACGCGAAGCGGTCCTTCGCGCTCGCACGGCAGTTCCACCTCGACGACCGCGAGCCCCTCGACGGGCTGGGGCGCCGGGCGTTCTTCGCGCCGACGCTCGGCACGGTCTGGGTGCTCGAGGACCGTTCGACGGTGTTCTACGTGCAGGTCGTCTACCCGCGCCCGGCCCGGTCCGACCCGGGGAGGGCGGGCAGCCCGCCGACCCCGGCCGAGTCCCCGGTGCCCACCGCTCCCGCCGCTCCCACGGCGACGGGTGAGACGACGCTGCGCGACGCCGTGGTCGGGCTGGCGGAGCGGGCCGAGGGCCGGGTGGGGAGCGGGTCGTGACCCGCGCGGGGGCACACGGGCCCCGCGGTGGGGAGGTCGGTCCGGTACCCTCGGGCGGGTGACGAGCCCGGAGCCGCATCCCGCCGCGCGTCCGCGTGTGCTCGTCGCCGAGACGCTCGCGCCGAGCGGGATCGACGCGATGCGGGCGGGGGGCCTCGACGTCGACGTGCGCGCGGGCCTGTCGCCCGAAGCGCTGCGTGAGGCGGTGGCGGGGGCGGCCGCCCTGGTCATCCGCAGCGCCACCCAGGTCGACGACGCGGTCCTCGAGGCGGGCCGCGACCTCGTGGTGGTGGGGCGAGCGGGCATCGGGCTCGACAACGTCGACGTCGCGGCGGCCACCCGCCGGGGCGTGATGGTGGTGAACGCCCCCCAGTCCAACGTGCTCTCGGCCGCCGAGCACACGGTGGCGCTGCTGCTCGCCCAGGCCCGCAACATCCCCCAGGCCGATGCCGACCTCAAGGCGGGGGTGTGGAACCGCACCCGGTGGGAAGGGGTGGAGCTCCACGGCAAGACGCTCGGCATCGTCGGTCTCGGCCGGGTCGGCGTGCTCGTGGCGCAGCGTGCGCTCGCCTTCGGCATGCAGCTGCTGGCGTTCGACCCGTACGTGAGCGCGGACCGGGCACGCCAGCTCGGCGTGGGGCTGGTGGCGTCGGCCGAGGACCTCGTGCGTCAGGCCGACTTCCTCACGATCCACCTCCCGAAGACCCCCGAGACCCTGGGGTTGATCTCCGCCGACCTGCTCCGCCACGCGAAGCCCACCCTGCGCATCGTCAACACGGCGCGAGGGGGCATCATCGACGAGGCGGCGCTGGCCGACGCGCTGCGTGAGGGCCGCATCGCGGGTGCTGCCCTCGACGTGTTCGACGCGGAGCCCACCACGGAGTCACCTCTCTTCGACCTCCCGAACGTGGTCGTGACCCCCCACCTCGGCGCGTCCACGGTCGAGGCGCAGGACAAGGCGGGCCAGACCATCGCCGAGCAGGTCGTGCTCGCGCTGCGGGGCGACTTCGTTCCGTACGCGGTGAACCTCGCGGCCAAGGAGGCCAGCTCCACCGTCCAGCCCTACCTCCCGCTGGCCGAGCGGCTCGGCCGTCTGTTCACGATGCTGGCCGGAGGTGGGGTCGACGCGCTCGACATCGCGTACGAGGGCGAGATCGCCGACTACGACTGCCGCGTGCTCACGCTCGCCGTGCTGAAGGGGGCGATGTCGACCATCGTCGACGAGCCGGTGAGCTTCGTGAACGCGCCCCAGCTCGCCGAGGCGCGGGGAGTGGTCGTGCGCGAGTCGATGTCCTCGTCGGCGCTCGACTACGTGAACCTCGTGACCCTGCGCGGCCGGGTCGGTGAACGCCGCGTGCACGTCGCGGGCACGATCTTCGGCAAGCGGGCGATGATGCGCGTGGTCGGCATCCTCGACCACACCGTCGACGTCCCCCCGTCGGGGCACCTGCTCGTGGTGCGCAACGCCGACACCCCCGGGATGATCGGCAAGGTCGCCACCGCGGTGGGCAACGCCGGCATCAACATCGACGACATGGACGTGGGCACGAACGCGTCGGGTGAGGCGGCGCTCATGGTGCTGTCGACCGACCGTGGGGTGCCGCCGGAGGTCGTCGACGCCATACGGGGCGTCCCCGGAGTGATCGACGCGAAGGCCATCGACCTCGACTGAGCGGGATCCTCGGGGCGCCGCGGCCGCGGAGCCCGGACGCAGGAGTCCCGACCCCGGCGCCTCAGATGGGCAGCGTCAGGTCGACGGTGCCGGTGGCGTGGTCGCCGAGGTCGTTGGTGGCCCGCAGCGTGACCTCCACGTGGCGCTCGTCGCCTCCGGCGCTCGGCTCCACGCGCTGGTCGGTGACCGAGCCGGTGAAGCGCAGCACCTTGCCGGGGATGGCCGGGGCCCCGAGGCGGATGGCGATGCGCCGCAACGCCGCGTCCGGGCCGGCCCAGTCGGTGACGTAGCGGGCGACGTAGCCCCCGGTCGTGAGGATGTTCATGAACAGGTCGGGTGCGCCCTGGGCCTGCGCGTAGTCCCGGTCGTGGTGCACGGGCATGAAGTCGCGCGACGCGATGGCGCCGGCGACGACGACGGTGGCGGTCACGTCGAGCGCGAACGGTGGGAGCTCCGCTCCGGGGACCTTCTCACGTGCCGGTGCTCCGATCGCGTCCGGCGGCGTGCCGGCCTTCGTGCGGGGCGGGAGGTCGGCCTTCGTGCGGGTGGGATCGAACTTGAAGATGCGGAACTGCTGCGTGCCGACCGTCTCGCCGGTCGCGTCGCGGTAGTCGGTGGTCCAGGTGACGAAGTAGCCGACCCCGAGCGCGGTGGCCTTCAGCTCGGAGATCGCGCTCAGCGTGGTCGTCGAGGTGAGGTGGTCACCCGGGCGGAGGTAGCGGGTGAAGCCCAGCTCGGTGTTCGTCGCGAGCGTGCCGCGGTAGCCGGCGGCGGTGAGCACCGAGACCGGGCTGTCGGGGTCGACCTCGTCGGCCGAGCCGCCCCGCTCCCGGATGCCCTCGATGCGGGGACGTCCCATCGTCCACGTCTGCAGCATCGCGGGCGGCGCCACGATCCCCCCGAAGCGCGACGCGCCGGCGACGCCCTCGTCGAGGTAGACGGGGTTGCGATCGTCGAAGGCGTCGACCCAGTGCCGGATCATCGGGACGTTCACCGGGTCGGGCGCGACCGACGGCCCGGACCGGCTCAGGGGCAGCCCGACGCGGGCGAGGAGCGCGGCGCGCAGGTCGTCGGTGCTCTCGCGGGTCTCGCTCGGGACGCCGGTCTCGCTCGGGACGCCGGTCTCGCTCGGGACGCCGTTGCTCATCGCACTGCCACCTCGAAGGGCTCGGGGTCGTACTCGGTCGCACGTCGGTGGAACTCGGCCATGGTGAACGGCCACTGCGTGACGATGCGGCCCGTGGGGGCGCGGTAGTAGCCGTGACAGTCGGCGTGCCACGCGCCCACGTTCGCGATCGCCCGCTGGAGCTCGTCGTTGTAGCGGGCCATCGCGTCGGGCCTCACGTCGATCCACCGGAGGTCCTCACGGTGGATGCGGTGGACGTGCCACAGGATGTGCTCGACCTGCGACTCGAGCATCGTGATGATCGAGCCGTTGTTGGTGTTGGGGCCGTACAGCATGAAGAGGTTCGGGAACCCGGCGGTGGTGATGCCGAGGTGCGCCTGTGCCCCCTCGTTCCACGCGTCGTCGATGCGCAGCCCACGGCGCCCGACGACGTCGATGGCCGAGAGGTACTTCGTCGTCTGGAACCCGGTCGCGAGGACGAGCGTGTCGACCGGTCGCTCCTGCCCGTCGACGGTGACCACTCCGGACGGCGTGACGCGGGCGATCGCCTCGGTGACGAGCTCGAGGTTCGGCCGGTTGAACGCCGGGTAGTAGGTGTTGGCGAAGAGCGGCCGCTTGCAGCCGTACGGGTGCGTGGGGCGGAGCTTGGCCCGCACCACGGGGTCGTCGACGACGCTGATCGCGTCGAGGACGATCTGCTCCCGCTGCGTGATCAACGCGGGGTTGTCGAGG
>BTUT01000036.1:0-13393 GCA_045862935.1 Acidimicrobiia bacterium | reverse complement strand
GGGGAGAAACGCGCGGGGCAGGAGGTCGGTGCCGCCATCGAGGTACACGAGATCGGTGTAGTACCCACCGAGCTCCTCGCGCAGCAGCTCGAGGAACGAGGAGGTCATGATCGCTTCCTGGTTGAACAGGAGGCCGAACATCTCGATCGCGCCCTCGGACCACTGCCGGAGCTCGAGGAACTCGCGCACGCCGTACTGGTCGTACTCGGCCGCGATCTCGACCCAGGCCTCGTCGCCGCCGTCGCGGACGCGCGTCGCGAACCGCTCCAGCTCCGCGCCCCAGAGCTGGGCCGGGGCCATGCGCTCGTGCGCGGCCGTCTCGAACCCCAGCCGTGCCGGGTCGCTGCCCACCTCGCCGTGACGCACGCGACGCCCTCCGAAGAAGCAGTACGCGCGGGGGTTGTCCATGGTGAAGGGTCGGGTCTCGAGGCCGTAGCGCTCCACGAGCGCCATGGTCAGCGCGTGCGACCGCGGGATGCGCATCGCTCCGGCCTCCGCCCAGAGCCCCGGCGCGAAGGGCTCCCGCAACGTGAGGACGCGCCCGCCGACGCGGTGCTGCGCCTCGATGACGAGGGGATCGTGTCCGGCCCGGAGCAGCTCGGACGCGGCCACCAACCCGGCCATCCCCGCACCCACCACCACGACCCGCGCGGGACTGGCGGCGCGCGGGTCCAGGCCACGGGTGAGGATCTCGAGCTCATCGGTGGTCGAGGGCATCGCGTCCTCCGTCTTCCTCCGTCCGTCCCCGCCCTGCTCGGCCTTGCCCGTCGGCGCTCAGGGCTACGCCCCGAGGGGTCGCTCGCGCACGACGAGGAGATCGCTGTCCGGGGTGATCACCGTGGTGGACGGGGGGTTCACGTGGCACCGGCCGTCGGTGAACACGCCCACGAGGAGCGACTCGTGCACGTCCTTGAGCTGTTCGAGCGCGTAGCGCACGGTCTGGTTCGCGATCTCGGGCGGCACCGGGATCCGGTACAGCTCCTGGCCCTCCGGATGGGTGAGCAGGTCGGCGATCACCGCCGTGAGCCCGTGGGTCCGGGCCGACGCCGCGAGCAGCGAACCGGTGAGCTCCGCGCTCACCACCAGCTCGTCGGCGTGGGTGCGCTCGAAGTGCTGGCGGTTCTCCGACTTCACGACCTCCACGCACGTGTAGGCCGCGGGATTGATCGACTCGACCGCCAGCGTGGTGAGCAGCGAGCGGGCGTCGAGGTCATCGGCATCACCGCTCGCGTTCGTGTGGTCGGAGAGGACGATCACCGTCGACACGCGGTCGACGCCGGCCCGGCGGAGATCGGCCTCGTTGCTGGTGTTCCCCCGGATGAAGGTCACCCGATCGTCGTCGACCGGCACCGACTCGGTGTCGACGAGGATCACGATGTCTCGCGGGTCCTCGACCTCCCTCGCGCGCAGCTCCCGGATGATCTCGGCACCCTTCGGGCTCCAGCCGCAGATCAGGACGTGATCGGATCCGTTGTAGGTGCCCATCCCTCTTCCTCGTGAGATCACGGTGGCGACGAAGCGCGACGCGATGGCCCCGGTGGTGAACGCGACGACGCTCACACCCGCGACCCGGACCGTCCAGTAGGCGATGAAGCCCGGCTGGCTCTTCACCTTGTACGGCGACGTGCCCTCGAACAGCGTGCGGAACACCCAGCCGTACGCGTCCCCCAGGTCGTGGACGTCGTAGCTGCGGTTGCGCTCGACGAGGTAGAAGAAGATCGGGGCGACGAAGAGGACGAGCATGGCCAGGCCCGCTGCCACGAGCAGCCGGGTGCTGATGCGCTCGCCCTCGGTCCTCGCTCGCTTCACCCTCGCGCTCCGTACCCGTCGTGCCGGCCAGCCCCGCCGGCGGCAGCGTAGATCGGGAGCCCGCGACCCGCGCGCGGCGTCGGAGCCATCCTCGCCCCACGCGCGCCGGCGGCGTCGGTCTGCGGGGTCCGCTCGATTCGACCCTCGATGGCGCTCCGCTCGACGCACGGCGTGCGCCGGCGATGGGGACACCAGCGTTCGGCGACGGCATCGACGCGACCATCGTCTTCCCGATGTCGACCGGCGATTCGTCGTCCTCGATCACGGCACCTGCCCACCGAGCGCACGGGCTGACGCGGCCGCTCGCGAGCGCGATCTTCCGCATGATCGACGAGCCCGGCGTCGGAGCCGTCAGCACCGCTCGAGCCGACGGCCTACGAGCTCGCGGGGGTGACCAATCCCGCCTCGCCCCGGCGGGCGCGGAAGTCGCGCAGCGTGTACCCGGTGACGACGGCCGGTCCGTCGGACGTCGCACGCGCGGTCGCGGAACGCCGGAGCCCGAACATCGGCGCGAGCTCACCGAAGTAGCTTCCCGGCTCGATCATGGTGAGAACGGTCTCGCTGCCGTCGGCCATCTCCTGCACGATCTCGATCCGGCCTTCGTCGACCTCGTAGACGAGAGTGCCCTGGTCGCCCTGCCGAAAGAGCACCGCGCCCGCCACGAGCTCCTGCCGCTGGGGCGAGCGGGTCTCGTCGGCGTGCCGCGGCGTGAGCTCCACCACCCGGTCGGCGAGCGGCAACAGCCGCTCGTCGTGCGTGGCGATCACGACGACGCGACCCGGCGCGGCAAGCTGGCGCAGCAAGCGGATCACGCCGTCGACCTGCATGTAGTCGAGAGAGGCGGTGGGCTCGTCGGCCACGATGAGCGGCGGGTCCATGGCCAGCGCGCGTGCGATCGCCACCCGCTGCTGCTGGCCACCCGAGAGCATCCCCGGGCGGTGGTGCATCCGATCGGCGAGGCCGACCATCTCCAGCAGCGCCGCGGCACGCGCCTTGGCCTCCTTGCGCCCCACGCCCGCGGACCGCATCGAGACGAAGATGTTCTCCTGGGCCGTGAGGCTGGGGATCAGGTTGAACGCCTGGAACACCACGCCCACCGTGCGGCGCCGGTACTCCGCCAGGTCCGCACCCATGAGGCCGGTGACCTCGACGTCGCCCACATGGATCGAGCCCGAGGTGGGGGTGAGGATCGACGCGAGCATCGACAGCAGGGTGGTCTTGCCGCAGCCGCTCGCCCCGAGCAGCAACGCGAGGTCGCCGGTCGCGAGGTCGAGGTCGAAATGGTCGAAAGGCCGGACGGCGAAGCCGCCGCTCGAATACTCCATCGTGAGGTCGCGCACGCGGATGTCGGGCATCACGCACCTCCGAACGCGGCCGCCGGGTCCGTGCTGAGCGCACGTCGAACTGCGGCGAGGCTCGCGAGCACCCCGACCACGATGGCGATCAGCGCGAGCTGCACGACCGCAGAGCCGCTGAGCGACGACTTCACCGGCATCGCCTGCCCGACGAACCGGGAGATGACCATCGCGAGCAGCGCGGCCACCAACGCGACCATCACCGCCTGCAGCATCAGCCCACCGATGATGATGCGGTTGGGCGCGCCGGTCGCCTTGAACACCGCGAAGTCGCGCGTCCGCTCGATCGCCGAGAGGTACACGATCAGCCCGATGATCCCCGCGGCGACGACCCACATCAGCAGCGTGGTCACGACGATCGCCTCGATGCCGGAATCGAGCGGTCGGTTCAGGTCGTCCTCCACCTGCGCGTTCGTGAGGGCGGTGGTGCCGTCCAGGGCCCGGGCCTCGCCCTGCACTGCGATCCCAATCGCCAGGGGCTGACCGTTGAACACCATCGCCTGGGCGTCCTCGATCGGCACGAACACCGACGGGAGCCCGAAGGAGAAGCGGCCCTCGTCGGTCGTCCCGACGACGCGGAACGGCGTGCCGCCGACGCGAATGCGATCCCCCACGTCGACCGACGCGCCCTTCGTGACCACCGCCTCTCCCGAGCGCCGCGCCGCCCGGCCGTCGGCCACGGACGGGCTCCCCAGCCCGCCGTCGAGCACGTGGCCGACGAGGTTCACGTCCTTGTCCGAGTCGAGCTTGATCACCGAGCGGCTGAGGACCACCGGATCCGCCCGCCCGACTCCCGAAGCCTCTCCCACCTCCTCCGCGAGGTCGGCGTCGATGACCTGGGTAGAGGTGAAAGGTCCGGAAGCGCCACGAGCGACGAGCCACTGATCGGCACCGAACATCGCCACGACTGCGGGGCTCTCACCCTGCACCGCCCGCCGCATGCCATCCATCGCGAGGGCGATCCCGAACACCAGCGACGTCACGACGACCGCGATCACGAAGCGCCGAGCGCGGAACTGCAGGTCCCGCACGCTGACCAACCACATGCCGGCTCGCCCCCGCCTCACGCAGCACATGGCCGCTTCCGCCCGGCCTCGGTACCGAGCCTCGAATGGGGCGATAGGTGTAGCTGGTTCACGGCCGCGGCGCAACCCGTGGCGATGCGTCCCGCGGCCGCAACCCCTGTAGCCTCGGGGCTCGGCGCTCGCGCGCCCAAGCCATCCAGCTCGGAACGTCGCTGCGGCACTTCGGTAGTGGCATCCCGTCCGACCGAGGAGCCCTCGCATCCGATCGTCAACGGTGATCTACCCACCCTCCCCGCCCGCGCGTGAGATCGCACCGTCGGGATTCAGCGGGCCCCACCGCGCGCCGCCCCTGTACGAGAAGCTGCTCACAGGGTTCTTCTTCATCGCGCCGTTCTTCGCACTCCTCGCGCTCGTCCTCGACGACGGTCCGTTCCCGTGGGCGGCCGTGGCGCTCACCGCCGTCCTCATCGTGCTGTTCGGGCACGGCGTGACGATCGGCTTCCACCGGCTGTTCGCCCACCGCAGCTTCGAGGCTTCACGGCCCCTGAAGATCACGCTCGCCACGCTGGGGACGCTCGCGTTCCAGGGGTCCATCATCGGCTGGGTCGCCGACCACCGACGGCACCACCGCTTCAGCGACCGGCCCGGCGACCCGCACTCGCCGATCTGGAAGGGCGACCGGAGGATGACCCGGACCGGCGGCCTGTGGCACGCGCACATCGGATGGTGCTTCAGCGTCGACCCCACGAACCGGGAGCACTACGCAGCCGATCTGCTCGCCGACCGCGACCTCGTGTGGATCGACCGACTGTTCCTCCCCCTCGCCATCTCGACGTTCCTCGTCCCCGCCGCGCTCGGGTACCTCTGGGGCGGCTGGCCGGCCGCGTGGACTGCGTTCCTCTGCGCGGGCTTCGTCCGGGTCGGAATCACGCTCCACGGCACCTGGTCGGTGAACTCGATCTGCCACCGGTTCGGCAAGCGGCCGTTCGCCACGCGCGACGCGAGCACCAATTTCGCCCCGCTCGCGATCTTCACCATGGGTGAGGCCTGGCACAACAACCACCACGCGTTCCCGCGCTCGGCTCGCCACGGGCTCCTCCCCGGGCAGGTCGACACCTCGGCCCGGATCATCCGGTGGTTCGAACGACTCGGCTGGGTGACGAACGTGCAGTGGCCCGATCAGGGGCGCGTCGAGCAGCGCCTCGCCGAGGCGGCCTGACGTGGGCGCGGAGAGCTTCCAGAAGCGCGAGCGCGAGCGCAAGCGCCAGGAGCGGGCGAGCGAGCGCCGCCAGCGGCGTGAAGCGCGCTCCGAGGCCGAGGCGGCCACGCCGCCGGTGGACACCGACGCGCTCATGGAGCAGTTCCGGGTGCTCAGCGAGCGCCACGCGAGCGGCGCCGTCGACGACGCCACCTACGAGGCCGAGCGCAACGCGATCTTCGTCGAGCTGGGTCTCGCCGACCCCCTCGCGGGTTGACCGCCGCGGCTTCAGCGCCGCGCCAGGGACCGCCTCCTCAGGTGAGCATCGACCCGCTTCCTCGCCGGCCGATCGTGCGTGCCGGACAGCACCATGCGCTCCTCGGTCAGTGCTCGGCGATGGTGTACACCCCCGATGCCGCGTCGAGCATCTCGACGGTGCGGTCGGCCGCGTGGTCCACGGTGATGCGTGGCATCGGCGGCAGCTCGGAGAACGGGTAGTACGTGCCGGGCCCATAGAAGCGCCCGTAGCGCAGCACGACACCCTCGACCGCCAGCACGGCGTCCTCGAGGTGGGCGACCGCCTCGGCACCGCGGCCGGGCAGATCCCACGCGACGCTCTGGGCGATCACGGTCGTCGCCCCGGCCGCGCGTGCCGCGTCGATGAGGTTGTCGGTGCCGTCGGTCCGGATGCGGACGAGCCCGTCCAGGTGCTCCGGGATCCTCGCGGAGTCGTCGGGCAGGTCGGTGAGCTGGTGGATGACGATCGCCGGCCCGAAGCTGCCGACGACCTCGAGCAGGCGCTCCTCGTCGAAGACGTCACAGACGATCGGTCGCGCACCCGTGCTCGCCAGCACGTCGACCTTCGCCGGGGATCGTGTCATCGCGGCGACGTCGTGGCCGGCCGCGACGAGCCGCGGGACGAGGCGCAGGCCGATGACCCCACTCGCCCCGGCGACGAAGATCCGCACGTCCGGACGCTACTGGCGGGCGCCCGACGGCGCGCCGGTGACCAGGGAGCCCGCGGGCCGGAGGCCGACCCGGTCACCTCGCTGCGATCTCTGGTGGGCGGTAGGTGATTTGAACACCTGACCCCTTCCGCGTCAAGGAAGTGCTCTACCCCTGAGCTAACCGCCCCGTGGAGCGGACGATCGTAGCGGTCCGACCTCCCCGTCCGTCCCTGCGGTGAATGTCACACGGGTCTGCGAGGATCGGTGCATGGGCGAACACCAGTTCGGTGCGGGTCTGGACGACCGGGGGCTGCTCGACGAGCTCACGCAACCCGACGAGACCACCGAACAACCGCGGCCGGATCACTCCGTGGCGATCGCGGCGAGCACGTCGAGCCGGGACGCGCGACGAGCCGGGAACCATGCCGCGAGCCAACTCGCGAGCAGCGCGACCACGAGGAACACCGCGAGCTGGAGCACGGGGATGCGGAACTCGGTGACGCCCTGGCTGCGCAGCGCGGTCGTGAACAGCCATCCCCACACCACGCCGACGGCCATCCCCACCACCGAGCCGAGCGCCGCGATCACGGCCGCCTCGCCGCGAACCATCTGGCGCACCTGGATGGCGCTCATCCCCACCGCCCGCAGCAGCCCGACCTCTCGGGTCCGCTCGAACACCGACAGCGCGAGCGTGTTCACGATGCCGAGGACCGCGATGAGCTGCGCGAGGAGGAGGAGCGCGACGGTGACCGCGAGGAACCGGTCGACGGCCCGCTCCTGGTCGTCGCGGTACTGCGCGCGGGAGAGCACGTCGACGTTCGGGAAGTCGTGGCCCAGTGCGCGCCGTACGTCCGAGAGCACCCGCTCGGGCTCGCCTGCGGTGGTGAGATACACGAGTTGGTCCTGCTCGTCGGCGCCGAAGCCCTGCCGGTACACGTCGCGCGGCACGATGAAGGAGATGGGCAGGCCGCCGGTGAAGTCGGCCTGGCGGTAGATCCCCGCGACCTGGAGGGGGAACGAGCCCCGCGACATCTGCACGACGAGGACGTCGCCCACCTCGACGCCGTAGTCGCGCGCGGCGTCCTCGTGGACGAGGATCCCGCGGGGCTCGAGATCGGCGACCGAGCCGCGCTCGAGGTCGAGGTCGACGGTCGCCGCCAGTCCCCCGGCCTCGGCGCTCGCCACCGTCTCCTCGTTGCCGAGGATGCGCATCCGCCGGACCTGCAGCGGGCTCACCGCCTCCACCCCGGGCACCTCGGCCACCCGCGGCGCGATCTCGGGCGAGAACCGGGCGAAGCGCTGCGCCTTGAGGACACCATCGGCACGGATTCCTCGGTCCACCGACGCGCGCACCGATGCCTTCGTGGAGTCCGCGAAGATCGCGACGAGCGACACGAGGGTCAGCCCGATCACGAGCGCCGACGCGGTGGCGGACGTGCGGCGGGGGTTGCGGACGGCGTTCTCGCGCGCGAGGTGTCCGGCAACCCCGAAGCGCGCGCCCGGGTGTCCCAACGCACCGGCCAGCGGCCCGGCGAACGTCGCGAGGAGCACCACCACCCCGAGGAGCACCGCGATCGCGCCGGCGGCGACCCAGCCGAGGTCGGTGGTGACCCGCCGCAGCGCCTCGGTCCGGTCGAAGCCGATCACGACGAGCGGCACCGCAACCACGAGGAGGGCGACCCCCACACCGACGCGGATCGGGGAGACGTCGCGGCCCACCGGCTGCGTGCCCGTCGACACGACGAGCGGTGCATCGCGCGACGCCCTGATCGCCGGCCACAGCGCCGCGACCAGGGTGACGGCGACGCCCACTCCCACCGCCACCACCGCGGTGCGGGTGAGCACGACCACGCCCCCGGCGGGGATGTCGAACCCCATCCTCTCCACGAGCGGCAACAGGAGCGCGGCCACGCCGACACCGAGCACCAGACCGGCCGCGGACGCCACCACGGCGACCGCCAGCGCCTCGAGCATGATCGCCGTCACCACCTGACTCCGGCTCGCACCGAGGACCCGGAGGAGCCCGAGCTCGCGGGTGCGCTGTGCCGCGACGATCGAGAACGTGTTGAACACGAGCAGCGCGGCGATGACCACGCCGATCGCCGCGAACCCGAGGAGGATCTGCGTGAGCAGGTTGATCAGGTCCCGTACCACCACCCCGGCATCCGCTGCGGCCTCGCGCGCGAGCATCACCGCGAACGAGGGTCCGAGCGCGCGCGAGAGACGGTCACGGAGTTGGTCGGGCGCGACGCCCGGCGCAGTCACGACGTTCACCGCGTCGACCTCTCCCGGCGCGCCCACCGCGGCTTGCGCAGTCGGGAGGTCGAAGGCGACGAAGGTCACCGCGCCGAGGTCGACGCGGTCTCCGAACCCGAACAGCCCCGAGACGCGGTACTCCTTCGCCGGGCCGGTGAGCAGCACCCGAACGCGGTCGCCGACCCGGAAGCCGAGCTCGCGCGCGGTGTCGATGTCGATCGCCACCTCCCCGGATCCGCGCGGCGGCCGACTCTCGCTGCCGACCAGACGCAGGGGTCCACGGTCGCCGTCCTGCGCCCAGGAGATCCCCAGGGTCGGTGCCCCGCCCGCTCGCACCGCCTCCCCGGCCCGGTCCACGAGCTGCGCGTACCCCTGCACGACCCCGTGCGCGCTCTCGACCCCTTCGATCGCCGCCAGCTGTTCGAGCACGTGGTCGGGGAACCGCTCCCGCGTACCCTCGGGGCCCGACTGGTCGCGGAGGCGCACCACCAGGTCGACCCGATCGAACGTGTCGGAGAACAACCCGTCGTAGGAGCGGTCGAGGGTGTCGGTGAGGACGTAGCTTCCGCTCACGAACGCGACGCCGAGCATGATCGCGACGGCCGACAGGACGAGGCGCACCCGGTGCGCCACGATGCCCCTGACCGTCACCTCGAACATGCGGTGTGCTCCTCGCCGGTCGACCATGATGGTCCCGGCCCGGCGTCCTGGCGG
The DNA here is from genome assembly GCA_045862935.1 of Acidimicrobiia bacterium. GTDB lineage: Bacteria > Actinomycetota > Acidimicrobiia > IMCC26256 > PALSA-555 > CAIUKV01. The sequence goes on along the minus strand of BTUT01000036.1, from coordinate 4,089 downwards.
GGCATGGGGAGGACATCGGCATGGCTCTGCTCGAGGGAAAGCGCGCCGTGGTCACCGGCGCGGCGTCGGGGATCGGCGCCGCGACCTGCCGTCGCTTCGCCGCCGAGGGGGCAGCCGTCGCCGCCATCGACCTGAACGGTGACGGGGCACGCGCGGTCGCGGACGAGGTCGGGGGCACCGCCTACGAAGTCGACGTCACCGATCTCACGGCCCTCGCCTGGGCCATGCGGGACGCCGACGAGCAACTCGGCGGCCTCACGACGATCTTCAACAACGCGGGCGGCAGCAACCTCTCGCCGCTCCACGCGTACGACGAGACCGAGTGGGACCGGATCGTCCGCCTCAACCTCACCGGCGTCTTCCACGGCTTCAAGGCCGGCGCGCCACTGCTGCTCGCCAACGGCGGCGGCGCGATCGTGAGCACCGCCTCCATCAGCGGCACGCGGCCGGCGGCCGGTGAGGGCCCCTACGCCGCGGCGAAGGCGGCGGTCGCCGCGCTCACCGCCACCGCCGCGCTCGAGTACGCGCCCCGAGTGCGGGTGAACGCGGTCTCGCCCGGCATGATCCACACCGGTCTCACCGATCCGCTGCTCACGCTCGACTGGGCGGTCCCCCACATGCAGGCGAAGACCCCGCTCGCACGCATCGGCACCCCCGAGGACGTCGCCGACGTGGTGTGCTTCCTCGCCAGCGATCTCGCCCGCTTCGTGACCGGCCAGAACGTCGTGGTCGACGGAGGGATGACGCTGCACGGTTCGGGCGTCGATGGCCTCCTCGATCGTTTCCTCGGTCACTGACCGTGAGGGCGAATCGCTCTCTTCCTCCGATTTAGGAGGCTGCGAGGGCCTCGACTCTTCACGGACCGTGGCTTTTCGCTCAAGATCTGCCGCCAGCATGCCGATCCTCCCTCCAGGCCGGGGCTCGTGGGAGGAGGCGTGGCATGCGTGGCGTGAAGGTGCTCGTACGGCGCGAAGGAGCTCGGCCCCACCGGCGGCGACACCTCGCGGTGGCCGTGGCCACGTTGGCGATCCTCGCTTCCGCGTGCGGGATGTACGACGCGACGCCCGCGCCCCCGGGCTGTCCGAGCTACCCGCCCGACGGGATCAAGAGCACCCTCCAGAACCAGACGAACGTCGATCGGGCGGGCGTCGGCCTGCCGGCCCTCTGGTGGAACGCACGCCTCGCGTGCGTGGCCCAGGAATGGAGCGACTACATGGCGGGCTCCGGGCAGTTCCGCCACCGCGACCTGGGCGCCCTGATCCGCAGCCCGGGCTTCGAGGACTACGCGTCGCTGGCGGAGAACATCCTCGTCGGACCGGGGAACATGGACGCCAACACCATCCACCAGTCGTGGATGAACTCCCCCGGGCATCGCGCCAACCTCCTCGGCGACTTCGATGCGATCGGGATCGGCATCAGCCGGGGTGCCGACGGTCGGCTCTGGGCCACCGAGAACTTCGGCCGCCACTTCTGACGAGCGCGGGCCCGGGCGAGGGCGAGAGGATGACGCTCGGGCGAGGATGACGCTCGGGCGAGGATGACGCTCGGGCGAGGATGACGCTCGGGCGGACGCGGGATGCGGGCGAGGCGACGCCGGCGAGCCGCTCGGGCTAGTGGTGGGCGCCGCGCCGGTCGATGTCGTCGAGCAGGTGGGCCTTCATCGTGAACGCCGCCCACCCGCCGAAGAACGCGCCGGCGAACGAGCCCACGAGCGCACCCATCCCCAGCCACGCCAACCAGTGCTCGGGGTCCTCGGGTCCGACGGCGATGGCCACCATCGCCACCCAGATCAGCATGCACACGGGCACGGCCACGAGGATGCCGATGACGACCGATCGCCACACCGACCGCTCGGCGGCCAGCTCCTCCGCCAGCGCCGCGTCGCCGGGGACGTCGATCTCGGCACCGGCGAGCTCCAGCTCGGTGTTGGGTTCGTTGTCGCTCACGATCGCCCCTCCCGGTGCGGCGCGCTTCGGCGAGTCGATTCTGGCACGGCGCCCGTGGCCACGAGCGCATCGACGATCCGGTCGGCCGCCTCGCCCGGCCCTGTCGCCGCGCCGTCGATCACCAGATCGGGCCGTCCCGGCGCTTCGTAGGGGTCGTCGACCCCGGTGAACCCGGTGAGCTCGCCCGCGCGCGCCTTCGCGTAGAGGCCCTTCACGTCGCGGGCCTCGCAGATCTCGATCGGCGTGTCGACGAACACCTCGACGAACGCGAGGTCGGACCCGGTGTGGATCGCGCGGGCGTGCTCGCGGCCCGCCCGGTACGGGCTGATCACCGGCACCACCGCCACCAGACCGGCGTCGGCGAGCAGGCGCGCGACCTCACCCACCCGGCGCACGTTCTCCGCGCGGTCGTCGGCGCTGAACCCCAGGTCGCCGTTGAGGCCGTGGCGCAGGTTGTCGCCGTCGAGGCTGTAGGCAGGGATCCCGGCCCCGATCAGCGTCGCGAGGAGCTCGGCCGCGATGGTCGACTTGCCCGACCCCGACAGCCCGGTGAGCCAGACCGTCGCGCCACGGCTGCCCGGCGCGCCGCCCGTCACTGCCCACCGGCGCTCACGGGGGACCCCGACGTCGTGCCACACGACGTTGGGGCTCCGCGGCGCCTCGGGCACGGTGACGCGACCGGCTACGGCGCGCCGGCGCCGAGCACCATGCCCGCGCCGACCGTCTCGAAGGTGGCTTCGTCGACGAGGATGAAGGAGCCGGTCACCCGGTTGCGCCGGTACTCGTCGATCAGCAGCGGCACCGCGGTGCGCAGCGAAACGCGACCCATGTCGTTCATCGTCAACATGCCGTGCTGCTCGTCGCGATGCAGCGTGTTCACGTCGAGGCGGTACTGCAGGTCCTGCACGCGCGCCCGCGACCAGCGTGACGTGTGCTTCACCGAGTACGTCGCGCCTGACCGCATCGGCTGGTCGCTGAACCAGCAGACCATCGCGTCGACGTCCTGGGTCACGACCGGCATGTTGTGCGGGCGGCACAGCATGTCGCCGCGCGAGACGTCGAGGTCGTCGGCGAGGCGGATCGTCACCGACATGGGCGGGTACGCCTGCTCGAGCGGCCCGTCATGGCAGTCGATCGCCGCGATCGTGGTGGTGAACCCGCTCGGCAGCACCACCACCTCGTCACCCGGACGGAACATGCCGCTCGCGACCTGGCCCGCGTATCCCCGGTAGTCGTGGTGCTCGTGGCTCATGGGCCGGATCACGTACTGCACGGGAAAGCGGGCGTCGATGAGGTTGCGGTCCGACCCGATGTACACGTGCTCGAGGTGGTGGAGCAACGTCGGGCCCTCGTACCAGCCCATGTTCGGCGAGTGGCTCACCACGTTGTCTCCGTTCAGCGCGGAGACGGGCACGAACGTGAGGTCGTCGATGTCGAGCTTCGCCGCGAACTCGCCGAAGTCGGTGCAGATCTCGTCGAACCTGGCCTCGTCGTACTCGACGAGATCCATCTTGTTGACGCAGAGGACGAGGTGCTTCACCTGGAGCAGCGAAGCGATCACCGCATGACGACGCGACTGCTCGAGCACCCCTTTCCGGGCGTCGATCAGCACGAGCGCCAGGTCGGCAGTCGACGCACCGGTCACCATGTTGCGCGTGTACTGCGTGTGCCCCGGCGTGTCGGCGATGATGAACTTCCGCCGTGGTGTCGCGAAGTAGCGGTACGCGACGTCGATGGTGATCCCCTGCTCGCGCTCCGCGCGCAACCCGTCGGTGAGCAGCGCGAGGTTGGTGTACTCGAAGCCCCGTTCGCGGCTGGTGCGCTCCACGGCGTCGAGCTGGTCCTCGAAGATCTGCTTCGTCTCGAGCAGGAGTCGGCCGATGAGCGTGCTCTTGCCGTCATCGACCGAACCGGCCGTCGCGAACCTCAGGAGCTCCATCGGCTCACCATCGCTAGAAGTAGCCCTCGCGCTTGCGGTCTTCCATGCCCGCCTCCGAGATCCGGTCGTCGGCGCGGGTCGCACCCCGCTCGGTGATCGTCGACGCGGCGGTCTCGGCGATCACCCGCTCGAGCGTGGCTGCGCTCGACTCCACCGCACCGGTGCAGGTGGCATCGCCGACGGTGCGAAACCGCACCGTGCGCT
>BTUT01000035.1:0-13563 GCA_045862935.1 Acidimicrobiia bacterium | reverse complement strand
GTGGACCCCGCCGTCCGCGTCGACCCAGGAAGCGAAGAAGCTCCCGGCCGTCGGCCCGCGCATCCCCGAGTACAGCCGCCAGCCCGTGTAGGGCCAGCGCTCGATCGCGTTCCATCCCGTGTAGACGATCGACCCGATCAGCAGGACCGCGAACACCCGCGCGAGCCGAGGCGCACGGTCGTCGCGGTCGTCCTCGGCGACGGCGCGGTCGGCGACGGCGCGGTCGTCGCCGACGTCGCCCTGCCCAGGCGGCGGAAGTCGCTCCTCGGCAGCCACCTCCTATGCTCCCTCGACCCGTCCGCGAAGCACGAGGTGCCGATGATCCGCGCGCGTCACCGCATCCCCACGCTCGCGGTCGCGCTCGGCGTGGTGGGCGGGCTCGCGGCCGCCGCGCTCGGAACGTCTCCGCCGGCGAGCGCCGCCGACGACCGGGGCGGGCTCGAGAAGATCGAGCACATCGTCATGATCATGCAGGAGAACCGGACGTTCGATCACTACTTCGGCATGTTCCCCGGCGCCGAGGGCTTCCCCATCGACGAGAACGGCCAGATCGACATCTGCATCCCCAACCCGTACGACCCCGGCAACTGCATGCGGCCCACGCACGACCCGCGCGAGCGCCAGGTCGGCGGCCCGCACAACTACCGGTCGCACGTTACTTCGGTGAACGGCGGGAAGATGGACGGCTTCCTCCAAGCGTTCAAGGACGCGACGAAGCCGTGCCCGAAGACCGCGAAGCCCCGGGAGGCGGCGTGGTGCGAGCGCACGACCGACAACCCCCTCAACGTCATGGGCTACAAGCTCGAGGAGGACATCCCCAACTACTGGCGGTACGCGCGCGAGTTCGTGCTCCAGGACCACATGTTCGCGGCGTCGAACTCCTGGAGCGTGCCCGCCCACCTGTACAAGGTGTCAGGGTGGTCGGCCCGGTGCGGGAGCCGGGATCCGATGTCGTGCGTCAACGCGGGCGACGACCCCGACGCACCGGCGAGCTGGAAGCAGTCGCGGTACCGCAAGATCCACGACGTCGAGGACCCCGACGACGTCCCCGAGTTCGACGAGCCGACCTACGCGTGGACCGACATCACCTACCTGCTGCACGCCCACGACGTGTCGTGGGCGTCGTACATCTTCGCGGGCGAGGAGCCCGACTGTGACGAGATCGCCGGGCCGATCATCTGCACCCCGGGCCGCCAGCACGCGCGCACGTCGAACATCTGGAACCCGCTCCCCAACTTCGTCACGGTGCAGGACAACCACCAGCTCGGCAACATCAAGCCGATGAAGATGTTCGACCGCGCGGTGGAGAAGGGGACGCTCGAGTCGGTGGTGTGGCTCACCCCGAACGGCGCGGTGAGCGAGCACCCGCGCTCGAAGGTGAGCGACGGGCAGGCATGGGTCACCCGGGTGGTGAACCGGATCATGAAGTCCGACCTGTGGGAGTCCACCGTCATCTTCGTGAGCTACGACGACTACGGCGGCTTCTACGACCACGTCGTCCCGCCCGTGGTCGACGTGAACGGCTACGGGATGCGGGTGCCCGGCCTGGTCATCAGCCCGTACGCCAAGCGCGGCTTCATCGACAAGCAGATCCTCAGCCACGACGCGTACCTGAAGTTCATCGAGGACGTGTTCCTCGACGGGCAGCGCCTCGACCCCCGGACCGACGGACGCCCCGATCGGCGGATCAGCGTCCGCGAGGACGTTCCCATCCTCGGTGACCTGCGCGCGTCGTTCGACTTCACCCAACCTCCCCGCCCCCCGCTCATCCTCGATCCCTACCCCGACCGGTGACGCACCGTCGATCGGGCTCGGGCGCGGGCCGGTGCACCGTGCGCGCCGGTCTCGACCGGCACGGGTCACACGAAGCCGAGGAGCGCGCGGTGCAGCGTCGGCTGCGCGTTCGCGCCGAAGTGGTCGCCCGGGACGGTGATCGCGCGCCCGTCGGCCACGCGGTCCGCGAGGCCACGGGGGTCGCCGGCGAGATCGTCGTCGATCCCTGCGATCACCAGCACGGGTACGGCGATGCCACCGAGGTGGTCCCCCACACCCGAGTGCGGCGCGCGCATGCACGCGGCGAGCGCCGCTCGGTCGGCCCGGATCGAGTCCGCCAGGCGCCGGAATTGGCGGCCGAGCGGGTCGTCGATCGCCTCAGGGTCCTCGGCGAGGAAGGCCGCCGCGAACGACGGCTGGTCGTCGATCCCCCGTTCGCTGGATGCGCCTCCCCCCCCGAGCGCCACGACCTTGCGAACCCGCGGGTCGATGGCTCCGAGCCGTAGCGCCACCCGTGCCCCCATGGAGTAGCCCACGACCGCGACGCCGTCCAGGTCGAGGTGGTCGAACAGGGCCTGGACATCACGCGTGAGCGCGTCGCCGGCGTACGCCGCGGGTTCGTGGGGCTTGCCCGACAAGCCGTGGCCCCGGAAGTCCATGGCGATCGTGCGCCGTCCCTCGTCGACCAGCGCGTCGAAGATCCCCGACCGCACGTAGTTGAGGTTGGCGTCCGCGGCGAACCCGTGGAGCAGCACCACGGGGCGCCCCCGCTCCTGGTCCTCGAACCAGATCTCGGTCCCGTCGAACGAGGCGAAGGTCCCCACTCCGGCGCACGCTAACCCGACGGCCACACCCAGCCACCCGGAGGGACGCTTGACCTCCCCGGATATCCGCACTATCGTACGGATATGCGGATACCACGCCCCGGGCCCCAGACCGCGGCCGACGCCCCAGGAGTGGAGGCCGTACGCGCCCGTGCCCTCGACGCCGACGACGCGGCCCGGCTCTCGGGCCTGCTGTCACTCATCGCCGACCCCGTGCGGGTGCGACTCCTCGACGCCCTCGACACGGTGGAGGAGCTCTCCGTCGGCGACCTCGCGCTCGCGCTCGAGATCTCGGAGGACGCCGCGAGCTACGGCCTGCGCCTCCTGCGGACCGCGGGGCTCCTCGACTCGCGCAAGCAGGGTCGTGCCGTGCTGTACCGCCTCACCGATCGCTTCCCCGAGCCGTTGCTCGAGCACTGTCTCCGCGAGCTGCTGCACCTCAGCCGCTTGGCCGCGGGCATCACCGCACCGGCCGGCGAACCCCGCCCGAGCACCCGGAGGACCTGATGCAGAACCCCACGCTCGACGCGCACCCCGTGCGCACCGCCTCGCAGTCCCCGCACCCGGTGCCTCCCCACGATCCCCACGCCGGGCACGGTGCTCCGTGCGAGCCCGGTGCCCACGCCGGGCACGATCCCCACGTCGGGCACGACGCCCACGCGGGGCACCACGTCGACGACTTCCGACGACGCTTCTGGTGGTCGCTGCTGCTCGCGGCGCCGGTCGTCGCGTTCAGCGAGATGTCCGCCGACCTGCTCGGCTACTCCCCGCCGCCCCACACGGCGTGGATCCCGCCCGTCCTCGGCACCGTGATCTTCGTGTACGGCGGGCACCCGTTCCTCGTGGGCGCGTGGCGCGAGATCCGCGATCGCACACCCGGGATGATGCTGCTGATCGCGCTGGCCGTCAGCGTCGCGTTCACCGCCAGCCTGGCGACCAGCCTCGGGCTCGGCGACGTCGATCTCGACTTCTGGTGGGAGCTCGCGCTGCTCGTCGTGATCATGCTCCTCGGGCACTGGCTCGAGATGAAGGCGATCGGACAGGCGCAGGGCGCGCTCGCGGCGCTCGCCGAGCTGCTGCCCGACACGGCCGAGCGCGTCACGGCCCGGGGCGACCTCGAGGAGGTTCCCCTGGCGCGGCTCGCGGTCGGCGACGTCGTGCTGGTGCGATCCGGCGGGCGGGTCCCAGCCGACGGCGCCATCGTCGACGGCGCCGCCGAGCTCGACGAGTCGATGATCACGGGTGAGTCCCGCCCGGCACCCAGGGGGGTGGGGGATCGAGTGGTCGCCGGCACCGTGAGCACCGACTCCGCCATTCGTGTCCGGGTCGACGCGATCGGCCGCGATACCGCGCTTGCCGGCATCCAGCGCCTCGTCGCCGAGGCTCAGGCCTCCCGGTCCCGCGCCCAGGTGCTCGCCGACCGTGCGGCCGCGCTGCTCTTCTACGTGGCCACGGCGTCGGCCGTCGTGACCTTCGTGGCCTGGCTGGCCGCCGGCGATGCCACGGCGGCCGTCGAGAGCACGGTCACGGTGCTCGTGATCGCCTGCCCACACGCGCTCGGACTCGCGATCCCGCTCGTGATCGCGCTGTCGACCGCGGTGTCGGCGCGAGCCGGAATCCTCGTGAAGGACCGCTTCGCCCTCGAGCGGATGCGCGTCGTCGACGCCGTGCTCTTCGACAAGACCGGCACGCTCACCCGGGGGGCGCCCGCGCTGAGTGGGGTCGCGGTGCTCGGGAACGGACGCTTCCCGACCGAGGCGTCGCTCCTCGCGGCTGCGGCTGCCGTCGAAGCCGCGAGCGAGCACCCCCTCGCACGCGCGATCGTCGCCGCGGCCTCGACGCGTGGCCCGGTGCCGGAGGCGAGCGACTTCCGCAGCCACACCGGGCGGGGCGTGGAAGCCACCGTCGAGGGCACCAAGGTCGTGGTCGGGGGCCCGGCGGTGCTGCGCGAGCGTGGCCTCACCGAGCCCGCGGCCCTGCGACCCGCACTCGACGTGTGGTGCACGCGCGGGGCGTCCGTCCTGTACGTCGCCGTTGACGACGAAGTGCAGGGAGCGCTCGCGCTCGAGGACTCGGTGCGTCCGGAGTCGGCCGTCGCGGTCGACGCACTCCACCGGCGGGGCGTGCAGGTCGTGATGATCACCGGCGACGCGAGACAGGTCGCCGACCGCGTGGCCGCGCAGCTCGGGATCGACGAGGTGTTCGCCGAGGTGCTCCCCGAGGACAAGGACCGCGCGGTGCACGAGCTGCAGGGCCGCGGTCTGCGCGTGGCGATGGTGGGCGACGGGGTGAACGACGCGCCGGCCCTCGCGCGTGCCGACGTCGGGATCGCCATCGGCGCCGGAACCGACGTGGCGATCGAATCCGCCGGCGTGGTCCTCGCGTCGTCGGACCCACGGGGGGTCACCGGTGTGATCGAGCTGTCGCGCGCGAGCTACCGCAAGATGCTCCAGAACCTGGGCTGGGCCGCGGGGTACAACGTCGTGGCGATCCCCCTGGCGGCCGGCGCCTTCGCCTGGGCGGGGATCACGCTCGCACCGGCGGCCGGTGCCGTGCTCATGAGCCTCTCGACGATCGTCGTGGCGCTCAACGCGCAGCTCCTGCGCCGGCTCCGCCTGCGTCCCGAGCCGGTGACAGCCGACGGCGCGCGGTAGCCCCGCCGACCTCGTCGCCGGTGCAGGCTCGCGCCTCAGGCCTCCTTGACCACCGCGTACCAGACCCGCTCGGCGACCGCGCGCATCCGCTCGCTGATCGCCACCACGCGACCGTAGAGCTCCCGGCGGCCCATCACCTCGCGGAGGTCGTCGACCTCGAGCAGCTCCGACATGGCGCGCCGGTAGACGCGCTCCACCGACCGCTGCGACTTCACGGCGGCGTCGGCCCCGACGGTTGCCGCTTCGCCCGCGTCACCGAGCGCGGCGAACGCCTCGCCGAGGTGGCGAGCCCCGTCCACGAGCAGATCGCACATCTGGGCGATCGCGGCGTCGGGGGGCATCGACATGACGTCCGCCTCGCGAACCGTGTCCTTCGCGTCGTTGAGCACCTCGTCGAGACCGGCCGAGAGCACGTAGAGGTCCTCCGCGTCGACCGGGGTCACGAACGCGGTGCGCAGGGCACGCCACAGGATGCGCTTCTGCTCGTCCGCCCGGTGCTCGAGCGTGCGGACCTCGTCGGCGCGGCCACCTTCGCCGTGCGCCCACGCCGCGAAGGCCACGAGCGCGTCGTGCGTGGTCGTGAGCTGCTCGCGCAGCATCCCCAGCACGTCGGGCGTCTCGGGGAGGAACCAGCGGCGCGTCACGTGAGCCAACTCCACGGTGCCAGGGCGAGCGCCGCGAGCACGGCGCACACCGGGAGGGTAACGACCCACGCCACGACGATCCCCCGGACCAGCGGCCAACGGATGTGATGGCGTCGGCGTCGCCCGGATCCCGCCCCCACCACCGACGACGCCACGATCTGCGTGGTGCTGACGGGCGCGCCCATGGCGGTCGACGCGAGCAGCACACCGACGGTGGACCCCTGGCTCGCCAGGCTGTCGGCCGGGCGCAGGCGGACGAGCCGCTGGCCGACCGTGCGCACGATCGGCCAGCCACCGAGCACCGCGCCGATCGTGAGCGCGACCCCGCACGCGAGCCCGGCCCAGACCGGCGCGTCGAGCGAGTCGGCCCGCTGCTCGGCGAGGAGGACCGCGGCGATCAGCCCGATCGCCTTCTGGCCGTCGTTCGCTCCCTGCCCGAAGGCCACCAGCCCGGACGCCACCCACTGCGTCACGCGCACCGGCCCCCGGATGCGGTTGGTGCTCCTGAGGAAGACCCACCGCAGCACCCGGTCGAGGAGGAAGCCCACCACGAACCCGGCCCCCGCGGCGATCGCCAGCCCGAGGAGCACTCCGCCGACCCCGACCGGCTGCCAGCCGTCGAGCGGCCCCCACGCGACCGCATCCACCCCGCCGGCCGCGAGCGAGGCGCCGGCGAGACCACCGACGAGCGCGTGACCCGGCGAGGACGGGAGCCGGAGACGCCACGCCGTGGCGTTCCAGAGCACCGCGCTCGTGAGTGCGGCCCCGATCACCGCGACCACCTGGTCGGAGGGAACCTGCACGATGCCGGCCACGACCTGGGCCACCGCGGCGCCGAACAGGAGCGGGCCGAGCACGTTGCCGGCTGCGGCGAGCGCGATCGCCGGAGCCGGGCGCCCCGCGCGCGTCGCCACCAGGGTCGCGATCGAGTTCGCCGCGCCGAGGAGCCCGTTGGTGAAGGCGTAGGCGATCGCGAGCGCCACGGCGGCCCACATCCCGGTCACGAGGTGCAGTCTCCCCCGCCGGGGCGCGGCACCTCGTGATCGCCGTCGCTCCGGCGTCGCACTCGACCTCACCCTCACTCTCGGCCTCGGCGTCGCCCTCGCCCTCGCCCTCGGCGCTCCGCACGCCGGCCGCGGCCGATAGCGTCGAGTCGGTGTCCACCTCCCACGACCGTCGAGCCGGCGTCGAAGCACTCGCGGCTGCGGTGCGCGCGCTCGCCGATGCGGCGGCCGAGACCGCGATCGGGGCCGCGGACCTCGCGGTCGTCACCGACGCGATCCGCGACCTCACCGTGCGGCTGCGCGCCGCGGTCGACGACCGGCCGTACTCGGGTCTCGTGCGGCGACCCGTCGACTACGCGATCCCCGAGGACCCGATGCCGCTGAACCCGATCATCGGCGCGTGCAGCCCGACCCGCCCCGACGTGCACCTGCGCCTGGTCGACGGCGAGGTGAGGGGCACCGCCACCTTCACGAGGCGCTTCGTCGGCCCGCCCGGCTTCGCGCACGGCGGCATCGGCGCGATGCTGGCCGACCAGATCGTCGCCGTCGCGCCCATGGCCGTCGGCGCACGCTGCATCACCAAGCAGATCCACGTGCGGTTCCGCCGCCCGCTCCCGCTGGACGAGCCGGTGGATCTCTGGGGTGTGTGCGAGCCCGACGGTGACGGGTTCATCGCGCGCTACCGGATCAGCGCCCGGGGCGAGGTCGCCGTGGAGGGCACCGGCGAGCTGGTCACGTTCGAACGGTTCGCGCGGCGGAGTCCGTGACCGTACGCCACCACGACGTGCCACGATGGGTCCGACCGCCGACCGGTACCGGAGAGGGGGAGGCGTGGACTTCGACCTGGTGATCCGCAACGGCACGATCGTCGACGGAACGGGCCGGCCGCCGACACGCGGTGACGTCGCCGTCGTCGACGGGCGGATCGTGGCTCTCGGCGCCGATGGACCCGCCGGCGACAGCCCCTCCGGACGGGTCGACGGCACCGGCCGTGACGAGATCGACGCCGACGGGCTGGTCGTCGCGCCCGGGTTCGTCGACGGCCACACCCACATGGACGCGCAGGTGTTCTGGGACGAGCTCGGCACCTCATCGTGCTGGCACGGGGTCACCACCGCGGTCATGGGCAACTGCGGTTTCAGCCTGGCCCCCGCGAGCGCGGACCAGTCGGCGCTCGTCGTTCGCAACCTCGAACGCGCCGAGGACATCTCCGGGGAAGCCATGGCCCAGGGCATCACGTGGAGGTGGTCGACCTTCGCCGAGTACCTCGACACGGTCGACGCGCTCCCGAAGGGCATCAACTACGCGGCCGCGATCGGGCACTCCGCGTTGCGCACCTGGGCGATGGGCGAGCGCGCGTTCACCGAGGCCGCGAGCGGCGACGACCTCGCGGTCATGGAGCGAGAGCTCTCCGACGCGCTCCGTGCCGGGGCCGTCGGTCTCACCACGTCACGCTCGGATCAGCACGAGACGTCCGACGACCGCCCCGTGGCGTCACGCCTCGCCTCGTGGGAGGAGGTGCGCGCCCTCGTCGGCCTCGTGGGTCGCGAGAGCACGGGCACCTTCCAGCTCACGTCCGAGCCTGCGGGCACCTCCTCCGATCCCGCGGTGCGTGCGGAGTACCACGACCGCCTCCGCGACCTCGCAGTCGAGACGCAGGTCCCGATCGCGTTCGGGCTGTTCGCTCGCGAGAACGACCCGAGCGCGCTCGCGCTCATGGAGCAGACCGCCGCGCTCGGGGGACGGATGTACGGGCTCACCCACTGCCGGGGCGTCGCCGTGGTCCTCTCCTTCAAGACGCGCCTGCCGTTCGACGGCCTGCCGGAGTGGAAGGTGCTGCGGGCCGAGCCGCTCGACGTCCAGCGCGCGCGCTTGGGAGACCCCGAGATCCGCGCCCGCCTCGTGTACGAGGCGAACCACGGCGACTACGGCCGTGCGATCGGCGCGGAGGCGCGCAAGCCGGACTGGGACGTGATGACGGTCCTGCGCTCGCCGTACCTCCCCAACCCCACCGTCGCCCAGGTCGCCGCCGAGCGCGGCGTCGACCCGGTGGAGTGCATCATCGACCTCGCGCTCGAGTCCGACTTCGAGCAGTTCTTCGTGCAGACGCTCACGGTCCAACCCGAGGACGAGCTCATGAAGGTGCTGCGCGCGCCGTTCTCCGCGATGACGTTCTCCGACGCCGGTGCGCACGTCAGCCAGATCCTCGACTGCTCGATCCAGACCCACCTGCTGGCGTACTGGGTGCGCGAGCGCCAGATGCTCACGCTCGAGGAGGCGATCCCGATGATCACGCGGCGACCGGCCGAGCTCTGGCACCTGCACGACCGCGGGCTCCTCGCGCCCGGCTACGCGGCCGACGTCACGATCTTCGATCCCGACACCGTCGCCCCGGACATGCCGCAGGTGGTGTACGACCTGCCCGGCGGCGGCCGACGGCTCGTGCAGACCGCGCAGGGCTACGCGGCGACGATCGTGAACGGCGAGGTGCTCACCCGCGACGGCGGTCCCACCGAAGCCCGCCCCGGTCGCCTCCTGCGCGCGCCCGATCGCACCCGCTGAGACGGAGGTCCCCGGCCGCGCGGCGGCCGGTGACCCGCCGCGGGTGATCCGGGGGTGACGATCGGGAACGACGGGTCGAACGCGTCGAGGAGAGCACGCAGGCGGCTGATCACCTCCGGGTCGCCCTGCACCTCCGCTCGACCATCCGCGACCGCGTCGTCCACCGGGACGAATCCGAAGAGGACGGCCGCGAGCACGTCGTGGCTCGCGGCGATGGTGAGGTCGGGAACCCCGAAGGCGTCGTCCACCCGGTGGTGCAGCACCGCGTTCTGCACCCACAGCGCGTACCGGGCTCCGTCGTCGGTGTCGCGCACGTTGCACCGCAGCTCGACCCCGTCGGCCCGCTCGCCGTTGAGCCGCACGGCCAACGCGTCGAACACGAGCGTGAGGGGCATGTTCCGCAACAGCCCGGGGCCGAAGCTCTGGGCACGCGACGCGACGATGCCGTCGCGCAGCTCCCGTGCGCCCATGAGGAAGAAGTTGCGCCACGGCCCCGACTCGGCTTGGTAGCCCATCTGCTCGAGCGCGTCGGCCAGGAGGCCACGCGCCCCGACGTGGTCGGGGTCGGCGAACACCACGTGGTTCACGACCTCCGCGACCCAGCGGTAGTCACCGCGTTCGTAGTCCGCTCGCGCCCGCGTGAGCACGGCGTCGGCGCCGCCCATGTACTCGACGTACCGACGAGCCGCTTCCTGGGGCGGGTGCGGGTGCAGGTGCGCGGGGTTGCCGTCGAAGAACCCGAGGTAGCGTTGGTACACCGCCTTCACGTCGTGGTTCACGGTGCCGTAGTAGCCGCGCGAGTACCACTCCTTCGCGAGCGACGGCGGCAGCTGCACCTGCTCCGCGATCTCGACCATCGTCTCGCCGTGGTTTGCGAGGCGCAGGGTCTGGTCGTGGATGTAGAGGTACATGTCGCGCTGCTTCTCGAGGTACTCGAGGCAGTCGTCGCGCCCCCACACCGGCCAGTGGTGGCTGGTGAACACGAGGTCGGTGCGCTCGATGTAGCGCACGATCGAATCGTCCAGGTAGTGACCCCACGCGCGCGCGTCGCGCACCTGCGCTCCGCGGGGGGTGTAGACGTTGTGCAGGTTGCGCGAGCAGTTCTCGGCCATGCACAGCGCGCGCAGCTGGGGGAAGTAGAAGTTCATCTCCGCCGGAGCCTCGGTGCCCGGCGTGAGCTGGAACTCGATCTCGACCCCGTCGACGGTGAGGGTGGACCCGGTCTCGGTGATCACGTCGGTCGGCGGGATCACCGACACGGTGCCGGTGGAGTTGGTCTTGCCGAGCCCGGCGTCGACCTGCCCGCGAGCCCCCTTGGGCAGCGCCGCGCCGTACATGTAGACCGCTCGGCGGCTCATGGCCGGGCCGGCGATCACGTTCTCGCTCACGGCGGCGAGGAGGAAGCCATCCGGCGCGATGATCCGCGTGCGACCCGCCTGCACATCGGCGACGGAGGTGACGCCTTCCACCCCACCGAAGTGGTCGACGTGCGAGTGCGAGTAGACGACCGCGACCACCGGCCTCGACCCCAGGTGCTCCTGGACCAACGCCATCGACGCCCGCGCACACTCCTCGGAGACGAGCGGATCGACCACGATCCATCCGGTGTCGCCCGCGATCACCGACATCACCGAGATGTCGTAGCCGCGGACCTGCCAGATGCGGTCGTGGATCCGGAACAGGCCGTGCTCGAGGTTGAGCCGGGCCTGGCGCCACAGGCTGGGGTTCACGGTGAGCGGTGCCTGCGCCTCACCGAGGAAGCCGTAGTCGCGGAGGTCCCAGACCGGGCGCCCGTCGGCGGCGTGGATGACGGGCGGGTCGAGCGCGCCCATGAACCCTCGCCGCGCGAGGTCGAAGTCACGCTCGTCGGCCCAGTCGAGGAGCGGGTCGTCGAGGAGCGCTCGGTGCACGTCGGTCGTGGACGGGGTGGCGTCGTTGGGCATGAGCGGAGGCTACGACGCACCGACCCCCGGCCGCCGCCGAGCGACGCCCGCCGAGAGGCGCGGTGGGCGGCGGGTGCTCACGTCGTGCTGACTACGGTGATCGCCCGGGAGGTGAGAACGTGCTGATCCTGAGCGCGCTCGGCGAGCTCGACCGTCATGACACCGGACGGCATCCCGAGCGCCGCGCGCGACTCACCGCCGTGGAACGGGGAATCGCCGACGCGGTCGGTCCGGCGGGTGACGACGCGATCGTGCGCATCCCCACGCGCCGCGCGACTCCCGACGAGATCACGCGCGTCCACGATCCGCACTACGTGTGGTCGCTCGAGCAGCTCGCGAGCGAGGGCGGCGGCGAGCTCGATCCCGACACGCCGGTCTCCTCCGGTTCGTGGGACACCGCGTGCCTCGCGGCGGGCGCCGGGCTCGCCGTGGTCGACGAGCTCGCCACTCGGGGCACGGGGTGGGGCTTCGTCGCCGTACGACCACCCGGACACCACGCCCGACCCGGTACGGGCATGGGCTTCTGCCTGCTCAACAACGTCGCGATCGCCGCGGCCGCGCTCGCCGAGCGCGGCGAGCGCGTGCTGATCGTCGATTGGGACGTCCATCACGGCAACGGCACCCAGGACGCGTTCTGGGACGACCCGCGCGTGCTCTACGCGTCCATCCACCAGTCCCCGCTGTACCCGGGAACGGGGCGCGTCGGCGAGACCGGCGGGCCCGGTGCGCCCGGCACCACGATCAACGTGCCCCTCCCGGCCGGGACCACCGGCGAGATGTACCGGCGCGCGATCGACGAGGTGGTCGCCGAGGCCTCGGCCGCGTTCGCGCCGTCGTGGGTGCTCGTCTCCGCCGGCTTCGACGGCCACCGGAGCGACCCCCTCGCCGGCCACGTGCTCACCGCCGGTGACTACGCGCAGCTCGCGGCCCGGGTCGTGGCCCTCGCCCCCCGCGACGGTCGGGTCGCGCTGTTCCTCGAAGGGGGCTACGACCTCGACGCGCTCCGCCGGTCCGTGGCCGCAACCGTCGGGCGTCTCCTCGGCAGCTTCGAGTCCGACGAAGCCCCCTCGAGGGGTGGGCCCGGGGACGAGACCCTCGCGACGGTGCGCGCCGTTCGCCGACGGCTCGCGAGCATCACGGAACCCGGCCCCCACGGGACCGGTCCGGATGACCGAGCGGAGGCCGACCTGGCCGGGCGGCCCGGCGCCCACGGGAGCGAACGGGGAGACCGTGCGCCATGAGGTTGCGCTGCATCGCCGTTGGAGTCGACGGGTCGGCGAACGCGGGCCGCGCGCTCGCGTGGGCGCTCGCCCTCGCCGAGCCGGTCGGCGCCCGGGTCGTCGCCGTGCACGCGCTGGGGCTGCTCGACCGGCTCGACGGCGCGCGAGTGCCGACCGAGGCCCACCGCGCCGAGATCGAGGCGCAGTTCCGCACCGGGTGGTGCGCACCGCTCGACGACTCCCCGGTCGAGGACGAGCGGATCGCGCTCGATGGCCCTCCCGCCGACGTGATCGTCGCCGTCGCGCGCGACGCCGGCGCCGACGTGATCGTGGTCGGCGAGCGCGGGTTGGGCGGAGGCCGTCACGGTGACCTCGGGAGCACGAGCCACCGCGTGCTGGCCATCGCGGACCGCCCCGTGCTGGTCGTGCCGGAGGGCGCGGCGACGTGACCGAGCCCGTGATCCCGAGCTACTGGGAGAGCGACGTCGTCCTGGCGGACGGCGGCACGGTCCACCTGCGGCCCCGACGCCCCGACGACCACGACGCCATCGTCGATCTCTACCGCCGGATGTCGGACCACTCCCGGTACCTGCGCTTCGCGGGGCCCACCTCCACGGCGCGCGCCGGCCAGCTCGAGAGCGCGGCCACCGTCGACCTCGACCACCACTTCTCGGTGGTCGCCCAGCTCGGCGAGCAGATCGTCGGCGTCGCCGGCTACTTCCGGCTCGCGGGCCACGACCCCAACCGGGCCGAGGTCGCGTTCGCGGTCGAGGACGACCAGCAGGGCCGTGGGCTCGGCACCATCATGCTCGAGCACCTGGCGGCCGCGGCGCTCGAGCACGGCATCCACCAGTTCGTCGCCTGGGTGCTGTCGTCCAACACCCGGATGCTCCAGGTCTTCCGGTCGGCCGGCTTCGAGGTCCACAAGACGAGCGGTGG
>BTUT01000034.1:7653-13730 GCA_045862935.1 Acidimicrobiia bacterium | reverse complement strand
TCGGCACCTCGGTGGCGGGGTCCTCGACGTCGAAGGTCTCGCCCGACGTCGCGGGTCGCCATCGCCCGTCGATGTACAGCTCCTTGGGGACCTCCGCGGTCACCACCTGCTCGTGCGCGTTCGTCGTCATGTCGCGGTGATCTCCTCTCCGAGCTCGTCGGCGATCGACACGTCGACCGAGTAGTCCACGGGGACCACGATCACCGAGGGGCGGTCCAGCGTGAGTGCGTGCGCGAGGCGCGGCCCGAGCTCACCGGCCGATGTGATGCGCCACGAGGGCAGGCCGAACGACTCCCCGAGGCGGACGAAGTCGGGGTTGTCGAAGTCGGTGCCGAAGTGCCGGTCGAAGCGACGGTCCTGCTTCCACACGATCGAGCCGAACTGGCGGTTCTCCCAGACGAGGTTCACGAACGGGGTCCCGCAGCGGGTCGCGGTCTCCAGCTCCTGCACGTTCATGAGGAAGCCGCCGTCGCCGCTCACCGCCACGACCCGGCGCTCGGGCGACGCGAGCTTCACGGCGATCGCGGCCGGGACCGCGAAGCCCATCCCGGCCAGCCCGTTGGCGATCAAGACGGTGTTGGGCTCGTGCGCCGGGTACATCCGCCCGATCCACAGCTTGTGCAGCCCCACGTCGGAGACCACGACGTCGTCGCGCGCCAGCGCCCGACGGAGCTCGAAGAGGATGCGAGGAGGGCACATCGGGAAGGCGGCGTCGTGCTGCGCCCGGACCAGCCACCCGCCGATCAGCGTCCGGAGCGCGTCGGAGCCTCCGACGGAGTCGAGCCGGCCGCAGGCCTCCGCCAGCCGGTCGAGGGTGGCGCCGATGTGGCCGACGAGCTCGACCTCGGGGACGAAGTGCGCGTCGGTCTCGGCCGGGAGCGAGTCGATGCACACGATGCGCAGCTCACGGTCCGGGTTCCAGAACCGCGGCGCGTGCTCGACGAGGTCGTACCCGACCGCGACGACGAGATCCGCGGCTGCGAACCCGGCCATCGCGTAGTCACGCGCTTGGATCCCCACCGCGCCGAGCGATCGGGGATCGTCCGCGTCGAGGAGCCCCTTGCCCATGAACGTCTCCGCGACCCGGAGGCCGGTGGCCTCGGCGAAGCGGCGCAGCGCGGCACCGGCGTGCTGGCGCACGGCGCCGTTGCCCGCGAGCACGACCGGGGCCCGGGCCTCACGGAGGAGCCGCGCCGCGAGCGCGACGTCGGCCTCGGCGGGCTCGGGCTGCACCGGTCGGGCGGGTGGCAAGGGCTCGGCGTCGCACGCGGTGCGCATGACGTCCTCGGGCAGCTCGAGGTGGGTCGCGCCCGGCTTCTCGGCCTGCGCGACCCGGAAGGCCTTGCGGACCGCCTCCGGGATGATCGCCGGGTCCGCGACGCGGGCGTTCCACTTCGTGATCGGTCGCATGATCCCCACCACGTCGAGGTGCTGGTGCGACTCCTTGTGCATCCGCTCGAGGTCGACCTGCCCGGTGAGCGCGACCAGCGGCGCGCGGTCGAGCTGCGCGTCCGCGACTCCGGTCACGAGGTTGGTGGCGCCGGGGCCGAGCGTCCCGAGGCAGACCCCCGCCCGGCCCGTGAGCCGGCCGAGCACGTCGGCGATGAACGCGGCCCCCTGCTCGTGGCGCACGGGCACGAAGTCGATCGTCGACCGGTCGAGCGACTCGTTGAGGTCGAGGGTCTCCTCGCCGGGGATCCCGAACACCTGGCGGACGCCCTCCGCCTCCAGGCAGCGGACCAACACGTCGGATGCCCTGGACATGACCATGCCTCCCGTCCCCGTTCCTCCCAGCCCTGATCAGCCGGTTCCCGTCGGGTGCTGCCCGGGATGGACCCTCCGAGCCGGCCGGGCCGGCTCGGGCCGGATCAGCTCGGGTCGGCCGACTCCTCGCGACCTCGGCCCAGGAGATCCACGAGATCGAGCAGCTCCTGGTCTGCATCGGGGCCGTAGGCCGAGACGACCACCCCGCGGTACCCACATTCGCGACATTCCACGCCGAGCACGATCGCCTCGTCGGCCGGGTCGGTCGGACCCTCGAAGCGGAACACGTGGCGCACGACGACCTCGGCGGGCGCGTGCGCGTAGCCACACGACCGGCACTCGACCGCGCCGCCTCCCGTGCGGAAACCGGAGCGATACCCATCGGCTTCGAGGCGACGCACGGCCTCGGTGACGGTCTCGGGAGGCTTCACTCCGACGACGGTAGTCGTCGGTGCGCGCCACCCGTGCCGGCGAGCTGGGGATCGTCGATGAGCCTCCGGAGCAGGCTGTTGGTCGCGCGCAGGGTCTCGAGGCGCCAGAGGGCGACGAGGCGGTCGGAGCCCTCGGCGGCGGCGGCCGCGTGCTCGAGGCCGTGGCTCATCGGCTCGAACCGCTCGAGCTGCGCGCGCGCGAGGTCCTGCGGCGAACGTCCGCGGCGCGCGAGGAACCAGAGCTTCACGAGGAGCTCCGCGCGGACCTGGCGCGGGTGCTCGACCGGTCGTTCGAGCCAGCGCGCGAGGCGGTCACGACCCCGGCGCGTCGCGCGGTAGACGGCGCGGTCCGGACCCCGTCGTCCGGGCTCGGACCGGGTCCACTCGATGAGGTCCGACCTCGCGAGGTGGTCGATCGATCGGTAGACGAGTGGGCGGTGCACGGTCCAGATCTGCCCGATCGAGCCGTCTGCGCCGAGCTCGCGCGCGACCGCGAAGCCGTGGCGGGGCTCCTCGACGATCAGGCCGAGGACGGCGTGGTCGGTGAGCGAGAGCGTCGACGGGGTCATCGGTGGGAGCGCGACTTGCGCCCGGGGAGCGTACCGCCCGTAGTCTCACCGAGACCAGAACATGTCTCAATGAGACCATTCGACGCCCGTGCGGGCGGGAGGACCGATGCGTCAGCAGAGCACTCGGTGGGTGGGCGTGATCGTGGTGCTCGCGCTCGGCGTCGCGATGCTCGGCGGCCCACCCGCATCAGGATCGGTGACGACCGGCAGGAGGCCGTCGGGGACGATCACCGTGTCCGCCGCTGCGTCGCTGACCGAGGCCTTCACGCGGATCAAGGAGCGCTTCGAGCGGCGGTACCGCGGCGCGACCGTCACCTACAACTTCGGTTCCTCCTCCGCGCTCGTCAACCAGATCCAGGGCGGCGCGCCCGTGGACGTGTTCGCATCGGCGGACCTCACGAACATGGACGAGCTCGTCGCCGGAGGGCAGGTGACGGCGTCGCCCACTACGTTCGCCCGCAACGCGATGGCGATCGCGGTGAAGCCCGGGAACCCGCAGCGGGTCCAGTCGGTCGCGGATCTCGCGAGGGTGGGCACCGTCGCGCTGTGCGGGGCCACCGTCCCGTGCGGGGTGTACGCCGCGGGAGTGCTGCGCAAGACCGGGGTGAGCCTGCCCGAGTCCCACGTCACCAGGGGGGCGGACGCGAAGGCCACCCTGGCCGCGGTCGCCCAGGGCGACGCGGACGCCGCGGTCGTCTACGTCACCGACGTGGAAGCCGCCGGTACGACGGTCGCGGGCGTCTCGATCCCCGACGACCAGAACGTCGTCGCGGTGTACCCGATCGCGCCGATCGCGGGAGGCGACAACCCGAAGCTGGCGAAGGCGTTCGTCGAGTTCGTCGCGTCCCCCGCGGGGAGCCGGACGCTGGAGAGGTACGGGTTCCTTGCGCCCTGAGACGCGCGCCGCGCGCCGGTCGGGCCGGGGCGTGCCCTGGGCGGTCTGGGGGCTGGCCGGGCTCGCGGTGGCGTTCTTCGCGCTCCCGCTGCTCGGCATGCTGGTGCGGGCAGCCTGGAGCGACCTGTGGGGTGACCTGCGGACGCCGGCAGCCCGCGAGGCGTTGCGACTGTCGCTCGAGTGCTCGCTGTGGTCCACGGGGCTCTCGGTGCTGCTCGGGGTGCCGCTGGCGTGGGTCCTGGCGCGGGGCAACGTCCCCGGGCGATCGCTGATCCGGGCGCTCGTGCTCCTGCCGATGGTGCTGCCCCCGGTGATCGGGGGCGTCGCGCTCCTCTTCGCCTTCGGGCGCACCAACGGGCTGGTCGGTCCGTGGCTCCACGACGCGCTCGGGGTCCAGCTCACGTTCTCGAAGACGGGCGTGATCGTGGCCGAGACGTTCGTGGCCATGCCGTTCCTGGTCATCACCGTCGAGGGCGGGATGCGGGCCATCGACACCCGCTACGAGGACGCCGCCGCGACGCTCGGCGCCGGGCGGTGGACGACGTTCCGGCGGGTGACGCTGCGGCTCCTCGCCCCGTCGCTCATCGCCGGGATCGCGCTCGCCTGGGCGCGGGCCCTCGGTGAGTTCGGCGCCACGATCACCTTCGCCGGCAACATCGCCGGGCGCACCCAGACCACGCCGCTGGCCGTCTACCTGCTCCTCGAGACCGATCAGGACGCGGCCCTGGCCCTCAGCCTCGTGCTCCTCGCGGTGTCGGTGGTCGTGCTCGTCTCGCTCCGGGACCGCTGGTTCGGGATCCGCCGGTGATCCTCGACGTCTCCCGAGCGCGCGTGACCGTCGGGACCCTCGACCTCGCGGTGGACCTCTCGGTCGACGACGAGGTCGTCGCGGTGCTCGGGCCGAACGGAGCCGGCAAGACGACGCTGCTCCGGGTGATCGCCGGGCTCGCGCCGATCGACGCCGGCCTCGTGCAGATCGACGGGCGCGCGGTCGACGAAGGGCCGTCCGGACGCTTCGTGAGCCCCGACCGCCGCCCGATCGGCATGGGCTTCCAGGACTACGTCCTCTTCCCGTTCCTCGACGCCCGC
The DNA here is from genome assembly GCA_045862935.1 of Acidimicrobiia bacterium. Classification (GTDB taxonomy): domain Bacteria; phylum Actinomycetota; class Acidimicrobiia; order IMCC26256; family PALSA-555; genus CAIUKV01. Next base: position 8,982 of record BTUT01000034.1, on the reverse strand, counting down.
GAGAACGTCGCGTTCGGGCTGCGCAGTCGCGGCGTGGCGAGGGCCGAGGCGCGTCGCCGGGCCGACGAGTGGCTGGTACGCGTCGGCCTGGCCGGCCTCGGAGGATCACGGCCCGCGGAGCTCTCTGGAGGCCAGGCGCAGCGGGTCGCGCTCGCGCGCGCGCTCGCCGCCGAGCCGCGGGTGCTCCTCCTGGACGAACCCCTCGCCGCGCTCGATGCCGGTGCCCGGATCGAGATCCGGCGTGAGCTGCGAGAGCACCTGGCGCAGGTGCCGGGCGCGCGCGTCGTCGTCACCCATGATCCGGTCGACGCGGCCACGCTCGCCGACCGCGTCGTGGTCCTCGAGCACGGCACGATCGTGCAGCAGGGCACGATGGACGACATCGCGCTGCACCCCCGGTCCGACTACGTCGCCGACCTCGTCGGCCTCAACCTCTACCGGGGCGCGGCCGCGGCCGGCGTCGTCACCCTCACGAGCGGCGAGCGGATCGTGGTTGCCGACCACGCACCCCGGGGCGACGTCCACGTGGCCATCCATCCCCGGGCCGTCGCGATCCTCGTCGACGCACCCCACGGCAGCGTGCGCAACCACTGGTGGGGACCGGTCACCAGCCTCGATCGGCTCGGCGACCGGGTCCGCGTCCGCGTCGGCGGCCCGATCCCGATCGTCGCGGAGATCACCGCCGCCGCGAGCCGGGACCTGGCGCTCGATCCGGGGCGCGAGGTGGTGGTCGCGGTGAAGGCCTCCGAGGTCGCCGTCTATCCGGCCTGACCGGCTCGGAGCACCACCCTGCCGCGCGTCCGAGCGGCCCGGTTGCGCCCGGCGCAACGCGTGTGGGACGTGCTCGTCGACTTCCCCCGCTACCCGGAGTGGAACCCGTTCATCGTCGCGATCGCCGGTGAGGCGGTGCCGGGCGCACGGCTGGAGGTCCGGCTCCAGCCGCCGGGAGGCAGGGCGTTGACCTTCCGGCCTCGCGTCGTCGTCGCGACCCCCGCGCACGAGCTCCGGTGGCTCGGTCGGATCCTCGTCCCGGGCCTGTTCGACGGCGAGCACAGCTTCGTGATCGAGCCGCGGGGCCCCGATCGGTGCCGCCTCGTGCACGGTGAGACCTTCCGCGGCGTCCTCGTCCCGCGCCTGAGGCGGGGCCTCGGCGCCACCGCCGAGGGCTTCGAGCAGACGAACCGGGCGCTCGCGGCGCGAGTTCGAGACGGCGCCGATGACACCGCGTAGCGGCCGAGGATGGCCCCGAGCCTGTCGAGCCGCGTCTCGATGCACCGACCGCCGCTGCCGGTGCGCAGGAGCGCACCTCGGGGAGCAGGGCGACCCGCG
>BTUT01000034.1:0-7643 GCA_045862935.1 Acidimicrobiia bacterium | reverse complement strand
GCTCGGCGTCGATCACGGCGACGACGGCCGGATCGTCGGGCGCGACTGCGGGTGCGAACCGCGCAACCACGCGGCCGTCGCGCGCGATCAGGAACTTCTCGAAGTTCCACAGCACGTCGGGGTCCTCGGTGGGGTCGAGACCGTGGCCGCGCAGGCCCTCGCGCATCGCGTCCTTGCCCTCGGCGGTCGGGACCTGCGCGGTGAGCGCGGCGTAGAGCGGGTGCTGATCGGCGCCCACGACGCTGATCTTCGACAGCACCGGGAACGTGACCGAGTACTGCGACGAGCAGAACTCGGCGATCTCCGCATCCGTGCCGGGCTCCTGGCCCGCGAAGTCGTTGGCCGGGAACGCCAGCACGGTGAAGCCGTCGGCGTGGCGGTCCGCGTAGAGCTGCTGGAGCGCCCCGTACTGCGGTGTCAAGCCGCACTGCGACGCTACGTTCACCACGAGCACCACTTCGCCGGTGTGGTCGGAGAGGGACCCCGTGCTGCCGTCCATCTTCGTGAATTCGATCTCGCCGAGCGTCGTCATCGCGTTGCCTCCTCGGGCGGCGAGCGTAGACCAGGTGGCGCGGCGCCGCTCTTGCCGGCGGAAACGTCACTCTCCTAGTCTGTGAACGCGGTAATCACGACGCGCCGGGTCGCCCGCGACGGGATCACCGAGACGAGGCGAGACGAGGCGTCACGAGGCGTCAGAGGGTTCACGAGGGGTCAGGAGCGGTGCGGTGAGCGACGCGCAGGTCGACTACGACGCGATCGACTTCTTCCTGGGAAACGAGCTGGTCGACGATCCCTATCCGTACTTCGACTGGCTGCGTGGGCAGTGCCCGGTGCGGCGCGAGCCGTTCCACGACGTGATGATGGTGACGGGCTACGACGAGGCCGTCGCGATCTACAACGACGCCGAGCACTTCTCGTCGTGCAACGCGGTGACCGGCCCGTTCCCCGGGTTCCCGGTGCCGCTCGAGGGCGACGACGTGAGCGCGCTCATCGCGCGTCACCGCGACGAGCTGCCCTTCAGCGACCAGCTCCCCACGATGGACCCGCCGATGCACACCGACCATCGTGCGCTCCTCATGCGTCTCATCACACCGAAGCGGTTGAAGGAGAACGAGGAATTCATGTGGCGGCTCGCCGATCGACAGATCGACGAGTTCGTCGACCGGGGCGAGCTCGAGCTGGTCCGCGACTTCGCCGGGCCGTTCGCGCTCCTCGTCGTGGCCGACCTCCTCGGCGTGCCCGAGGAGGACCACGCGGCGTTCCGCCACGAGCTCCAGGGCGGCGGGCACCAGGAGCGCGCGGTCGGGAGCACCGAAGGCACCTCGATGACCCACAGCCCCCTCGAGTTCCTCTACCAGCGCTTCACCGCGTACGTCGAGGACCGGCGGCGCGAGCCGCGCGGCGACGTGCTCACCGGGCTCGCCGCCGCGACGTTCCCCGACGGGTCCACCCCCGACGTGATCGACGTCGTGAAGGTCGCGGCGAACCTGTTCGCGGCGGGGCAGGAGACCACCGTGCGGCTCATCGCCACCGCGTTCAAGCTCCTCGGTGAGCAAACCGAGCTCCAGGGCGCGTTGCGGGCCGACCGCAGCCTCGTGCCGAACTTCGTGGAGGAGTGCCTGCGCCTCGAAGCGCCGGTGAAGGGCGACTTCCGGCTCGCGAAGGTGCACACCGCCGTCGGCGGGGTCGACATCGCCGCGGGCACCACGGTGATGGTGTGCAACGGTGCCGCGAACCGGGATCCCCGCAAGTTCGACCGCCCCGACTCGTTCCAGGTCGATCGCGTGAACGCCCGCATGCACATGGCGTTCGGGCACGGCATCCACACCTGCCCGGGTGCGCCGCTCGCCCGGGCCGAGGCGCGCGTGAGCGTGGAGCGCCTGCTCGACCGGCTCGGGGAGATCCGCATCTCCGAGGTGCACCACGGGCCGCCCGGGGCGCGCCGCTACGAGTACGCACCCACGTACATCCTGCGCGGCCTGCAGAAGCTGTACCTGGAGTTCACACCTCCCGGCTGAGTCCGGTGGCGTTCACGAACGGAGGAGCGTGGCGACCTACGTCCTGGTTCACGGTGGAGGTCACGGCGGCTGGTGCTACCAGAGGGTCACTCGCCGTCTGAGGGCTGCGGGACACGAGGTGCACGCGCCCACGCTCACGGGCCTCGGTGAGCGGTCGCACCTGCTCTCGACGAGCATCGACCTCGACACGCACATCACCGACGTCGTGGCCTTGCTCTTCTACGAGGACCTGCGCGACGTGATCCTCGTCGGTCACAGCTACGGCGGCATGGTCATCACCGGCGTCGCCGACCGCGCGGGCGGTCGCGTGGGTCGGCTCGTGTACCTCGACGCCGCGAACCCGAGGAACGGGCAGTCCCTCGTCGACGTGGCCGGTCCGGTCATCGAGGCCACTCGGCCGGCGGGACGGGTGGTCGACGGCGTGGAGCTGGTGCTGCTCGGCGCTCCCGGCGCGGCGGCGTTCTACGGCGTCGAGGACCCCGACGACCAGGCCTGGATGGACGAGCGCCTGACCGGCCATCCCTGGAGGTGCTTCGAGCAACCGCTGCGCCTCACCGACGAGGACGCGCTCCGCGCGATCCCGCAGTACCACATCGTGTGCTCATCCACGCTCGCGACCCGCGACCGGGAGCTGATGGAGGCGGCACGCGCCGCCGGGCGTCTGTGGGACATCGACACCGGGCACGACCTGATGATCAGCGAGCCCGCGTTCGTCGCCGACACGTTGATGGAGATCGCGACGCGCTGACGGGCCTCGGGTGCCCGCGTGAGGCGGCACCCGTCGTGCACCCGCTGCGCGGCCGTCGGGCGTGGCCCGTCAGGCCGTGGGTACGAGGAGCGCCGCGAGGTCGTTCAGCTCGGACGCACGAGGCGTCGGGCCATGAACAGGATGTGCTCGCGCCCGTACTCGTCGGCCATGTCGGGGTGCTGCTCGCGGAGGTGCGCGAACGCGACGTCCACGATCTCGTCCTCGGTGAGGCCGGTGAGCACCGCGCCGCACGGGCAGTCGAGGACGTAGTGGAACTCGTACGTGCGGGGCGCGTCTCCCGGAGTGTCGCTCATGTCGGCTCCCTCGTGGTCGGGTCGGGCGCTCGGAGGTGGCTCGCGGTCGCGATACTACGGACGTGCCACGCCACCCGATCGACCTCCGTGAGCTCGAGGGACGGCTCGCGGCGATCGGCGCCGGCGGTGTCGCCCCGCTCGCGGGAGGGGCGTCGAGCCTCACCTACACGGCGAGGGTCCACGGGCGGCGCGTGGTGGTGAAGGTGGCGCCGCCGGGGCTGGCGCCGGTTCGCAACCGTGACGTGCTGCGCCAGGCGCGGGTGCTGCGCACCCTCGCCGGGTCCGCCGTCCCGGTCCCGGAGGTCCTGTGGGAGGACGCGGGCGACCCACCCGGGGTGCCGCCGCTGTTCGTGATGTCGTTCGTCGAGGGCGTCTCGGTCGAGCCGCTCTTCGACCTCCGACCGGACGTCGTGGACGGGGCGGACGTCGTCGCGACGCGGATGCGCAACGCGGCCGCCACGCTCGCGGCGTTGCACACACTCGATCCGGCGGGCATCGGCCTGGGCGACGAGCCGGTCGTCGTCCTGGACGCGGAGATCGGGCGGTGGTGCCGGGCGTTCGAGACGGTCGAGCCGGCGCTGGCGGCGGGGTGGGAGCCGGTCGCGGCGGCGCTGCGCGACCGTGAGCCGGCACCGTGGCGGGCGTCGGCATCCGTGCACCCGGGCGTCCCGGCGCCCCCCGGTGTCCCGGCGCACCCGGGCGTCGCGGCCCACCGCATGGCGGTCGACCCGGTGGTCCTCCACGGCGACTTCCGCCTCGGGAACCTCCTCGCAGCGGGATCGGAGATCCGCGCGGTCGTCGACTGGGAGATCTGGTCGGTCGGCGACCCTCGGGTGGACCTGGGGTGGTTCCTCGTCAACGCCGACCCCGCGACGTACGACCGTCGCACCCGGTACGCCGGGTTGCTGCCGCCACCCGCCGAGCTGCGGGAGGCCTACCGGGCGGCGAGCGCAGCTCGACCGGCGGGGCCGTCCCCGATCGACGGTGGGGGTCACGAGGAGGAGTGGTTCGACGCGCTCGCCTGCTTCAAGGCGGCCGCGACCTGGTCGCTCATCGTGAAGCACAACCGCCGTCTCGCGACGCTCGATCCCGACGTGGAGGCAGTCGCGGATGCGGTGCCCCGTCTGCTCCGTCGAGCGCGCGACTTGCTGGTGTGAGCCCGTCGCGGGCACGGTGGACCCGTTCGCGAGGAAGGGACCGGCATGAACGACCAGGCGACGGCCGACCTGCTCGAGCTGGCGCAGCTCACCGCGCGCTACATGATGCTCGCGGCGAGAAAGGAGATGGACCCGCAGCGCTGGCTCGACGTGTTCACACCCGACGGCGTTTACCACGCCTTCGGCACCCCGTACGGCCTCGACGACTTCCCGATGCTGCTCGCGAGCGCCCCGCCCGGGCAGTACATCGGCAACGTGCCGGTCGTCGAGCTCGACGGCGACACCGCCACCGGTGTGCAGCACTACGTGTTCGTCGAGCAGGCCACGCACGACATGCGCCTCGCCTGGTACACCGACGAGTACGTGCGCACCGAGGCCGGGTGGCGGATCCGCAGCCGCTCGACCACGTTCATGCGCCGCCGCGGCGGCTTCGACTCGGGCAACGCGCACGACCCCGCGCGCTTCGTCGCCGGGAAGCCGATCGAGGACGCGTGAGCCCGCGGCGTGCGGATGCGGGACGCACGGACCGACCGTCCGTCCCCCACCCTGCGCGGAGCGAGGGTGAGGGACGCATCAGGAGGGGTCAGTCGAGCTTGTAGAGCCGCATCGCGTTGCCGCAGACCATCGCGTGCTTCTCGTCCTCGGGGACGCCGGCCATGGTCTCCTCGATCACCTTGCGGCTGTACGGCCAGTCGTGGCGGTGGTGCGGGTAGTCGTTCGACCACATCAGGTTCTTCACGCCGATCCAGTGCCGGGTGGCCATGGCGAACGGCTCACGGATGAACGCCACGGTCCAGTTGCGCCGGAAGTAGTCGCTCGGGAGCAGCTCGAGGTTCGAGCCCGTCCACGTCCGGTTGCGCCACCAGTGGTCGTCCATGTGCTCGAGCAGCGCGGGGATCCAGCCCGCGCCGATCTCGGCGCCGACGATCGTGAGGTCGGGGAAGCGGTCGAACATGCCGGAGTAGATGAACTCCGACATGAAGCCCGACGCCTGCGCGATCGCACCGCCCATCCCCTGGAGGTCGGGCAGCTTCGCGAGGAACTGCGGCACCTCCTGCGGCTTGCGGGCCTCGCGCGCCACGCCCTTCTGGCGGAGCCCGGCCTGGTTCAGGCCCACGTGGATGTGGACCGGCATGTCCTCCTCCTCGGCGGCGGCCCAGAACGGGTCGTCGTCGAGGGTGAGCTTCGGGTTCCCGCTCGGGTACGCGCAGAGGATGACGCCCTTGTAGCCGAGCGACTTCGCCTCGCGGAGCTTCGACACCGAGAGGTCGATGTCGACGGCGGGCATCTGGTAGAGGCCGATGAGGCGCTCGGGGTCGGCGGCCATGAACTCGTCGTGCATCCACTGGTTGTAGGCCTCGACCCCGGCGACGTGGTAGTCGTCGTCGGGCTGGCCCATGAAGGTGCCCATCGTGCGCTGCGACGGGTAGAGCACCTCGGCGGAGACCCCGTCGAAGTCCTGGTCCTCGAGGCGGGCCTTGCCGTCGAACGCGCCGGCCCGGATGTTCTCGTAGGTGGAGCCGTACCACTCGAGCTCCTCGTAGCGCTTGCCCCACGGGCCGGCGCTGGTGACGAGGCCGATCGGCATCGGGGGCGCCCCGGGGATGAGCTCCCACGCGTCGCCGCCCTTGGGGTCCTTCACGAGGCGCGGCATCCGGTCGTGGAACTGCTTGGGGAGGTAGGTCTCCCACATGTGCGGTGGCTCGATGGTGTGGCCGTCGGTCGAGATGATGCGGTACGTGGTCGCCATGCTGCGGAACCCCCGGGAGAACGGTGTTCTCGCGAAGATGTCAGACGCTTCGCGAGCCGTCAAGCCGGGCCGGAGCCCGCACGAACGCCGCCCCGGCGCGACGAGATGCGTCCCAGGAGCACGCATGCGCGGCTGTGGGACGCATGTCGAGTGGGGGGTCAGCGGCCGGTGAAGGTGGGGGGGCGCTTCTCGCGCCAGGCGGCGAAGCCCTCCCGGAAGTCCTCGCTGCGCGACGAGAGCTCCAGCGCGAACGCCTCGTTCGGGAGGTGCTGCTCGAGGGGCACCGAGGCGCCCGTGACCATCAGCCACTTCGCGAGCCCGAAGGCCACGGTGGGGCGCTCGGCGAGGTCGGCGACGAGCGCGTCGGTCGCGGTCGCGAGCTCGCCGGCCGGGACCGCGCGGTGGATGAGCCGGTGCTCGGCGGCCTCGGCACCCGACACCTCGCGCCCGAGGAGGATCAGCTCACGGGCGAGCACCGTCCCGGCGATGCGGGGGAGGAGCCACGAGCCCCCGCTGTCGGGCGTGAACCCCCGGGTGAGGAACGGCTCCCAGAACCGCGCGGTGTCGGCGGCGACGCAGAAGTCGGCCGCGAGCGCGAGGTGGAAGCCGATCCCCGCCGCCCAACCGTGCACGCTCGCCACGACCGGCGTCTGCACGGTGAGCATCAGCGTGACGAGACGGTTCGCCTGCACCGGGAGCCGGCGCTGGATGCTGCCGACGCGCGGTCGCTGCTCGGTGGGGGCGTTGCGGGCGACGATGTCGGCTCCCGCGCAGAAGTCGTCGGCCGCGCTGTCGAGCACGATCACCCGCACGCGCTCGTCCTGACCGGCGTCCTCGAGCGCCCGTACGAGCCCGAGCATCATCTGGGCGTCGAGCGAGTTGCGGGTCCTCGGACGGTTGAGCGTGCAGCGCAGCACCGCCCCGTCGAGCCCGATGTCGACCCCGTCGACCGATGCGTAGCTCGGCTCCGAGTCGCTCACGGGCCGGACACTACCGGGCGTCCCCGAGCAGTCGCTGGAGCGCGGGCTTGTCGAGCTTGCCCGTCGCGGTCATCGGGATCGCGGCGGCCTCGACGATCACCCAGCGGCTCGGCACCTTGAAGGCGCTGAGGCGCGCCTTCGCCTCGCGGGTGAGGTCGTCGGCGGTGAGGGACGCGTCCTCGTCGAGCACGACGACCGCACCGATCGCGACCGTGGTGTCGATCACGACGTCGACGACGTGCGCGCGGCGCACGCCGGGGACCGCCGCCAGACCCGCTTCGACCTCGGACGGGTACACGGTGGCACCCTTCACCTTCACCATGTCGTCGCGGCGCCCGACGAAGAACAGGTACCCGTCGCCGTCGAGCCAACCGAGGTCTCCGGTCGGGTAGAAGCCGTCGGCGGTGAACACCTCGGAGCGGAGCCGGCCGCAGATCCCGCGCATCAGGTTGGGGCCACGCAGCTGGATCTCCCCGTGCACGCCGGGGGCGACCGGTTCGCCGGAGTCGACGTCCACCACCCGCACGTCCACGTCGGGGAACGGCCGGCCGCAGCTGCCCCACTTGCCCTCGGGGAGGTCGGTGTCGAGCGGGTCGGCGAAGTACGGGCCTAACGACTCGGTCATGCCGAACAGGTTCGAGCGCGCGCCGGGCGGTCGCCGGTGCTCGGGCCCGAG
>BTUT01000033.1:0-13779 GCA_045862935.1 Acidimicrobiia bacterium | reverse complement strand
CCCCGCGCTGCTGGCCGACCTGGACGTGCTGGTGCACGCCTCGGTGCTGCCCGAGCCCCATGGTCAGGTCGTCGTCGAGGGGATGGCGGCGGGCCTGGCGGTGATCGCCGCCGACGCGGGTGGCCCGTCGGAGATCATCACCACGGAGGTCGACGGGATCCTGGTCGCGCCGGGTGACGCCGGCGCGCTGGCGGCGGCGCTGCGACGCGTGGGCGTCGACCCGGATCTGCGGGCTCGACTCGGCGTCGCGGCCACCGAGCGTGCCGCCGACTTCGATCCCGACCGGATCGTTCCGTTGATGCTCGACGTGTGCCGCAGCGTCGCTCGGCGCCGACCGCGACCCCGACCGCTGGCATGACGCCGCCTCGCGTGGCGATCGTCCACGACTACCTCACGCAGCGCGGCGGCGCCGAGCGGGTGGTGCTCGCCATGGCCGCGGCGTTCCCGGACGCACCGGTCCACACGATGCTCTACGACCCGGACACCACGTTCCCGGAGCTCCGCGAGATCGACGTCCGGCCGTCGTGGCTCGATCACGTCGCGTTCCTGCGCCGACACCATCGCCTCGCGCTCCCGGTGCTCGCGCCGGCAGTCTCGCGCTGGACCGTCCCCGCCGAGGTCGCGATCTGCTCGTCGAGCGGCTGGGCGCACGGCGTGCGCACCCCGGCCCGGAAGATCGTCTACTGCTACACGCCCGCTCGCTGGCTGTACCGCCCGGACCAGTACGCCGGCGGGCGGCGCGCGGTGTCGGGCGCGATCCGGGTCCTCGGCCCGCCGTTACGACGGTGGGACGCAGCGGCCGCGCACGGGGCCGACCGGTACCTGGCCATCTCGACCTTCGTCGCGGGCGAGGTTGCCCGGTGCTACGGCATCGAGGCCGAGGTGCTGGCCCCGCCGGTCACCGTCGAGGTCGACGGCTCCACCCAGCCGGTCGAGGGTGTCGCGCCGGGCGGTGTGCTCTGCGTCGCGCGCCTCCTGCCCTACAAGCACGTCGACGCGGTCGTCGAGGCCTTCGCGTCGGGTCCGCTGCGTCGAGAGCAGCTGGTCCTCGTCGGTGAGGGTCCCGAGCTCGCACGCGTTCGGCAGCGTGCGTCGCCGAACGTCCGGGTGCTGGGCGCGGTGTCCGACCCGGAGCTGCGCTGGCTCTACCGCAATGCTGCCGGACTCGTCGCGGCGGCGTTCGAGGACTTCGGCCTCACACCGCTCGAGGCGGCCGCGTTCGCCCGGCCGACGGCCGCGCTCCGCGCGGGTGGGTATCTCGACACCGTGGTGGACGGGGAGACGGGTGTGCTGTTCGCGACACCCGAGCCTGCCGTGATCGCCGCGGCCGTGCAGCGAATGCTCGACTCGACCTGGGACGCCGACCGGCTCGTGGCGCAGGCCGCGCGGTTCTCGCTCGACCGCTTCACCACCCGGCTGACCGAGGTGGTCCGCGAGGTCGGAGGCTGGAGCCCCGACGGCGCGGCCCGGGGTCACGACCGGGACCGGTGACGCGTCGCGTGCCGCCCGCGTCCCGTCACCCCTCGGCCCGAGGCACGAGCGCACGCCCTTCGACACCGTGGGGGATGTCGACGCCGAGCAGGCGGAGCGCCGTCGGCCCGACGTCGCGCACCGACGCCGCCTGTCCCGGCGTGAACCCTCGTCCGATCCCCGGTGCCCTGATCCAGAGCCGCGACTCTGGGGTGTGGTCACCGGTCCGGCCGAGCGCGACGGGCCAGCCGTCGGGACGGCGGTCGCGCGTCCAGAGGGGGACGTCGATCCGGCCGACACGGGGTGACTCGCAGGCCTCGATCGCGCCGAGACCGGTGTGGAAGTCGACGACGAGATCGGGGAGGTCGGGGTGACACCCGCCGCGGCCCGAGCGTGCAGCGGTCGGCGAGTGCGTCGCCACCACGATCCGCTCGCCCGAACGAGGATCGGTGAGGGCCTCGAGCTCGCGGCGCAGCATCGCCAGCAGGGCATCCGCCTCGGGACCCGGGTCAACGGACCCGTAGGGCTCCCGGCCGCGCAGATTCAGGCGGATCGCACCGCAGCGGTTGTTCAACAACGCGGTCGCCTTCGTGCGGGGCGAGATGAGGTCGTGGTGGGCCAGCGTGCCGGCGAGCGCCAGGCGTCGCCAGCGGAGCCGGTCGGGAACGACGCGCCGGAGCCCGGCGCGCACTCGGGGCGGGAGCCGGGAAGGAACGGCCGCGACCGCGACCGGGCGCGGCCGCAGCCCCAGGCGGACGAGGACCTCGGGCAGCAGCTGGTAGCCACCGACGTACGGGCCCATACCGTGACTGGCGAGCACCATGACCGACGCGTGGGGCCCGGCGGCGTCGACGAGTCGGCCGAACCCCGTGTCGATGGCCCGGTACACGGTGTCGATCGCGCCAGCGAGGTCCGGGGGCCGGTCGGGCAGCGCCACGGGGTGGCGAGGATCGGTGAACGCCCAGTACTGGTGGCCCACGCAGTGGGACTCGGTGAACGCGATCATCGCGAGGTCCCAGTGCTCGCGGGCGAGGAGGGCCTCGCTCATGCGGGTCCGGCGCTCGACACCGTCGAGCAGGTCGGTGACGAGGCGCCGGTAGGAGGCGATCCGGCCGTTGCGCACCTGGTGGTCGCAACGGCCGATCGGGTGGTCGCCCACGAGGGCGCGCACCTCGTCGAGCGCTTCCGGCGGGTCGGAGGCGGCATCCCAGGGCCGATCGTGGTTCCCCCAGTCGGTCACGTGGATGCCGTTCGTGCCGGGCCGCGGCACGGAATGGGGTACGTCCAGCACGAGGACTCGCCGGCCCGCGTCACCGGCTGTGTGCCACCAGTCCTGCGTCGCGTCGATGGCGGTCGCCGGCAGGCGGCGCGGTACCGGATCGCCGGTTCTCAGCTGGCACGGGTGGAAGTAGAGCCCGAGCGTCTCGGCCGAGCGACCGGTGTTGATCTCCGGCCAGATGGCACCGGGGTAGGTGTGCATCGGGCTGTCGAGCGTCAGCGCCGCTGCCGACCCGGCGAATCGGGAGAATGCGGGGAGCGAGCCCGAGGCGATGCCGCGGTCGATGAGCGTTGCCTCCATCGCGTCGAGTCCGACGATCAAGAGGTGTGCAGGCACCCTGCCCTCCGGCGATCGGCACGGGTGGGTAACGTCGCTGACTCGGTCGAGCCGGCCTGGCCGCGCGAGCGCGGGTCAGTCCCGTCGCGCAGGGTAGGCGACGAGCACCACCCGGGGAGGGAGCGGCGTGGGCACCCTGACGCAGGTCGTGACCGCCGCCGCGGCGTTCCTGGTCGTGGCGGCGATCGGGTGGTTCTCACCGCGGGTCCTGCGGTCGGCGTCACCGCTCGTGGTCGGTCTGGCCACGCTGGCGGCCGTGGGGGGAGCCTTCGCCGCCGACGGCGCCGCGACGGGTACCGACGCCTACGACGCCGTCCTGCGGGCGCTGACCGGCGTCGCGTTCGTGGTGACCGGCTGCTACGCGACGGCCCGACCCCGACTGCTCGCCGCGTCGCTGCTGTGTGCCGCGTCACTGCTCGGCGCGGGCGACGCCTGGGTCGCGACGCTCGGACTCGGAGCGTCGCTGGCGCTCGTGGTGCTCGAGGTCGACGGGTCGGCGGTGGGAGCCGTGATCGGGTTCACACTCGGGCAGGCGGCGCTCCGGCTCGACTGGCCGCAGGTGAGCGGCGTGACGCTCGCGATCGGCATCGTCGCCTTCGCGGTGCTCGCGTGGTCCGCGCTCGGCCACGTGCACCGGCGGACGCGGCGCGCGGTCCTGGTCGGCGGTGGGATCCTGGCCGCGATCGTGGTGGTCCTCGCCGGCCTCTGGGGTGCGGCGGCGGCCACGGTGCGCGCCGACCTCAACGCGGCCGTGGCCTCGGCCGAGGCCGGCCTCGAGGCGAGCCGGGAGGGGGACACCGCGACGGCGGCCGCGCACTTCGAGGACGCGCGGAGTCGGTTCGAGCGCGCCAGTGACCGACTCGACGCGTGGTGGGCGCAGCCGATCCGTGCCGTCCCGATCGCGGCGCAGAACGCACGCGCACTGCGGGTCATGACCGCCGCCGGCGCCGACCTGTCCGAGGCCGGCACCACGACGGCGCGCAGCGCGGATCCGGAGACGATCCGACCGCGCAACGGTGTGGTCCCCCTCGCCGAGATCCGGGCGTTGGCCGCACCACTCGGGCACGCGCAGGGCGCGCTCGCGGACGCTCGGGTCGATCTGGCGGACCTCGACTCACCCTGGCTCGTGGGGATGCTCGCCGAGAAGCTCGAGACCCTCGACGACAAGGTGCGGCGAGGAGCCCGCGACGCCGAGACCGCCCACCTGGCGGTCGAGGTGGTCCCGCGGCTGCTCGGCGGTGACGGCGAGCGGCGGTACTTCGTTGCGTTCCAGACGCCCGCCGAGCTCCGCGCGTCGGGAGGCTTGATCGGCAACTTCGCCGAGGTCGCGTACCGCAACGGCGCGATCGAGCTCGTCCGCAACGCCCGCAACGACGACTACAACCGCGGCAACCCGGGCACCGCGCGCACCCTGACGGCGCCGCAGGACTACATCCGGCGGTACGGGGCGTACCACCCCGAGCAGCTGATCCAGAACGTGACGCTCTCACCCGACTTCCCGAGCGTGGCGCAGGTGCTCGAGGGGGTCTACCCGCAGTCGGGTGGGAGCCCGGTCGACGGTGTGATCAGCCTCGATCCCATCGCGCTCGCCGAGCTGTTGCGGCTCACCGGCAACGTGGTGGTTCCCGGGTTCGGTGTCGAGCTCACCCCGGACAACGCGGCCGACGTCCTCCTGCACCAGCAGTACCTGCGCTACCCCGACAACGAGGTGCGCGTGGAGTTCCTGAAGGCGGCCGTGCGCGCGGTGTTCGACCGGCTGGAGTCCACCGAGCTCCCCGGACCGGCGCGGATCGGGGAGGTGCTCGCGCCGATGTTGCGCGAGGGGAGGCTCCAGATCCACGCCACCCGCGAGGACGAGCAGGCGTTCCTCCGCCGCATCGGAGCGGACGGTGCGCTCCCGGAGGTCCGGGGTGACTTCCTCGGCGTCGTCACCCAGAACGCGGGCGGCAGCAAGATCGACGTCTTCCAGCACCGCCGGGTGCGGTATGCGGCGCGCGTCGACCCGGCATCGGGCGCGATCGAGGCGACGGCGACGGTCACCGTCCGCAACGACGCGCCGGCGGGCGGCCTGCCCGACTCGGTGATCGGCAGCTTCCCCGACAACCCGTTGCCGCTCGGCACGAGTCGGGTGATGCTCTCCGTGTACTCCCCGCACACGCTGGTCTCGGCGTCGGTCGACGGCACCGAAGCGGCCGCGGTGTCGGATCGCGAGCTCGGCCGCAACGTGTACACGGTCCAGATCGACGTCCCGCCCGGAGCGGAGCGGGTGCTGGAGGTCGCGCTGCGGGGCCGGGTGGGGCTCGGGGCGCAGGGGGATCGCTACCGCCTCGGCCTCTGGCACCAGGCGACCGTCAACCCCGACCGGGTCCGGATCGAGGTGCGGGCGACCCCCGGTTGGTCGGTCGAGCCCGGGCGAGGGCTCCGGCCCGCCCCGTTCGGCGCATCCGGGTCGCTCACGCTCCGGGAGCGCTCGGCGTTCGTGGCCCGGTTCCACGAGCGGTGAATCCTCGCCTCCGACTCGGTGCTTTGCCCCGGAGACCCGGCGCGCTAAGGTTCCCCCATCTGGAGAAGTGGAACAGGGGAACCGCCATGCTCAAGTCGGTGAAATCGACCAAGTGGCTCCACATGGTGGTGCTGGTCGCCGTGCTGGTGCTGACCGTCGGCGTCGGGATCGCGGCCGCGCAGACCTACCCGCCGACCACGCCGCCGACGACGGCGTCGACCACCACGACGAGCACGACGACGACCACGACGACGACCACCGCACCCACGACGACCACGACGCAGCCGGCCACGACGACGACGTCGATCGAAGCCGGGGCCGGCGGCGCGGGTCAGACGGGGAGCGGCTTGGCGCAGACCGGCTCGTCGAGCTCGGTGCCCACCGCCGTGATCGCCGCCGGCATGGTGGTCGTGGGCTCGGCCCTCGCCGTCGGCGCCCGCCGCCGCAGCGCCGCCCGCCGCCCGCTGAGCTGATCGCCCGCCCGCCCGCGCCGCTCGCGGCGCTGATTCGAGACCCGGCCTCCAGCCGGGTCTCGTCGCGTCCGGGCGCCCCGCGACGCAGGGGCGAGCGCGACGACGGGTCAGGCGCTCGCGGCCCGGTTGCACGCGTGCAGCGCCGCGCGGGCCGCGGCCTCGATCGGGCTGGTACCCGTCGCGAGGCCGTACAACATCGGCTCCGACGGCCGATGGATCGCGACCGCCACGAGAAAGCGGCGCTCGGGGGTCGTCTCGATGGTGCGCGCCCAGACGACCCTCCACGACCGGATCGTCTCGGCGCGGGGCCCGGGGTGAGCGAGGTCGCCGAGTGCGTCGAGCGTGGCCGCGGCCGCGGCGCCGCCGGCGCGGCTGAGCGGCCCACGCCCCACGGCCCGCCCTGCGGCCCGCCGGAGGTGCACCTCGACCTCGCCCGCCTCGGGAACGCTGCGTACGGCGACGAGCTCGGCCCGCGCGGGGGCGTCAGCCAGCGGGGCGCCGGGCTCCGTGCCGGCGGCGAGCACGACGACGATCCCGCCCACTGCGTCGAGGTCGCCGGCCGCGAGGCGTTGTACCAGGGCGTCGGATCCGCCGTCGCGCGCGGTGACCTCGAGGGCGGTGCCCCGACGACCCACGGTCGCGACCTCGGGCATGGTCCGCAGCGCGACCTCGAGCTCCGTGATCGGGTCGGGATCGCCGTGGTGCACCCCGAGTCGCAGCGCCGTGGCTCCGAGCGCGCGGAGCGTGGTCAGGTCGTCCGGTGCTGCGTCGGGTGCCGGAGTCGCCGACCACCACCGCTCGGGGTCGGACGCGAGCGTCGTGAGCACCGTCCGCGCCGCCGAGGCGTCGGGACCCGCCGCGAGGCACTGGCGCCCGAGGTCCGGGTCCTCGATCGCGATCCCGAGCGCGTCGAGACCGTGGCGGCGGGCCGCCTCGTCGAGTGCGCGGTAGCACGCGCCGAGTCCCCACGGGGGGCGACCGGAGTCGGGCGTGCGGTCGGGTCCCTCGTCGCTTGCGGCCACGCGCCCTCCCGCACGGTCCGTCGAACGCCCTCTCCGCGGGGACGTTAGTCACGAATGCCAGCGTGGGCTCACGGGAGGCCAGAACTACGATGCGACGCTCCCCGGCTCGGAGGAACCTCCCGTGATCCGCGAAACCCTCGTCGACGCCGTCCGCGGTGCGCTCGATCGAGCCGGCTTCCCCGAGCCGGGCGGCGGCATCACCTTGACGGCCACGGACCGTCCCGAGCACGGCGACTGGACCACGAACGTCGCCCTCCAGCTCGCCAAGGCGGTCGGGCGTTCACCCCGGGACGTGGCCCAGCGGCTCGCCGACGAGCTGGAGGCCCACCCCCCTGCGCACCTCGCGCGGGTCGAGATCGCGGGGCCCGGCTTCGTCAACCTGCACCTCACGCCCGGTTGGCTCCACGACGTGCTGCGGGCGGTCGTGGCCCAGGGGGCGCGCTTCGGACACGGCACGGCGCTCGCCGGCGAACGCATCAACCTCGAGTTCGTCTCGGCGAACCCCACCGGGCCGCTCCACGCGGGCGGGGGTCGATGGGTGGCGGTCGGCGACGCGCTCGCCAACCTGCTCGCCGCGCAGGGCGCCGAGGTGCACCGCGAGTACTACCTCAACGACGCGGGCAGCCAGCTCGACCTGTTCGGCGCGTCCCTGCACGCGCGGTACCTCGGCCGGCCACTGCCCGAGGACGGCTACCAGGGCGCCTACCTCGTCGAGATGGCCGACCGCATGCGGGCCGAGCTCGGCGACACGGTGACCGAGGACCAGGCTCGCGAGTGGGGCTACCGGGACGTCGTCGCGCAGCTCCGGCGCGACCTCGGCCGCATCGGTGTGCAGTTCGACACCTGGTTCTCCGAGCGGACGCTGCACGAGCGGGGAGACGTCGCCCGGGTCCTCGCGGCACTGGCGGCCCGCGGCGCGACCTTCGACGAGGACGGTGCCGTCTGGCTCCGCGCGACCGACTTCGGCGACCAGCGTGATCGCGTGCTCGTGAAGTCGGACGGGACGACCACCTACCTGTGCAACGACCTCGCGTACCACGAGGACAAATTCGACCGAGGCTGGACCCACCTCGTCGACATCTGGGGTGCCGACCACCACGGGCAGGTGAAGTCGCTGCAGTCGGGCCTCGAGGCGCTCGGACGCCCGCCGGGCGAGCCGGAGGTCCTGCTCGGCCAGCTCGTGAAGCTGCTGCGGGGTGGCGAGCCGGTGCGGATCTCCAAGCGCGCCGGCAACGTGGTCACCCTCGCCGACATCCTCGACGAGGTCGATCCCGACGTCTGCCGCTTGACCTTCCTGCTCCAGGGCATCGACACCGCGCAGACCTTCGACCTCGAGGTGGTCACGGCGCAGTCGATGGAGAACCCGGTGTACTACGTGCAGTACGCGCACGCCCGGATCGCGTCGATCGGTCGGCAGGCGCACGCGCGGGAGGTGACCCGGCTGGGCCTCCTCGACGTCAACCTCGCGCCCCTCGTCCACGATCGGGAGCTCGATCTCCTGCGCGCGCTCGCGGTGTTCCCGGACGTGGTGGCCGAGGCCGCCCGGCTGCGTGCCCCGCACCGGGTCACCACCTGGGTGCGCGACGTCGCGGCCCGGTTCCACGGCTTCTATCGCGACTGCCGGGTCATCTCCGACGATGCGGCGCTCACGCAGGCGCGCCTGTGGCTCGCGGAGGCCAGCCGGATCGGTCTGGCGAACGCCCTCGCCATCCTCGGCGTCGGCGCTCCCGACGAGATGACGCGACTCGACGACGCCGAGTCGACCGCGTCATGACGAGCCCGCCCTTCGACCGCTCACTCGTTCCGGCTGCGCTTCTCGACCTCGACCTCGAGGCGATCGCGCGTGAGTTCGGGACCCCCGTGTTCGTCTACGACGAGGCCGCGATGCGGACGAGGATGCGCGAGTACCTCGACGCGTTCGGTGCCGGCTCGGTGGCGTACGCCAGCAAGGCGTTCCTGTGTCGAGCCATGGTGGGCATCGTCGCGGAGGAGGGCCTCCACCTCGACGTCGCGACCGGTGGGGAGCTGCACGTGGCGCTCCGGTCCGGGTTCCCGCCCGAGCGCATCGTCTTCCACGGCAACAACAAGAGCCCCGAGGAGCTGCACGCCGCGGTGTCGGCCGGCGTGGGCCGCATCGTCGCCGACTCCGACCACGAGATCGACCGCCTCGAGCGCGTCGCGGCCGATTGCGCTCGGGTGCCGCGCGTCCTCGTGCGGGTCACGCCGGGCGTCGAGGCCCACACCCACGAGTACATCGAGACCGGCACCGAGGCCTCGAAGTTCGGCTTCACGGTGTCGTCGGGTGTCGCCCTGCGAGCGGCACAACGGGTGGCACGCTCACCGCGCCTCGAGCTCGTCGGCCTGCACTGCCACATCGGATCACAGATCTTCGTACTCGACTCGTACGCACGCGCGGTCCGCGTCGTGGTCGACCTGGCGCGGGACCTCACCGCGAGCGGGGTGGCGATCGACGAGATGAACCTCGGGGGTGGCCTCGGGGCGCGATACCTCGCCGAGGACCCCGCGCTCGACGTGTCGGCGTACGCCAACGTCCTGGACGACGCCCTCACCGCCGCGTGCGCCGATGCCGGGCTCTCTCGGCCGCGCCGGATGGTCGAGCCCGGACGGTCGATCGTGGCGCACGCGGCGATCACGGTGTACCGCGTGGGGACCATCAAGGAGATCCCGGGGATCGGCACCTACGTCGCGGTCGACGGCGGCATGAGCGACAACCCGCGCCCGGTGCTCTACGGCGCCGGGTACGAGGTCTTCGCGCCCGGCCGGATCGACGAGCCTCGCGACCGCCGCTGCACCGTCGTGGGCAAGCACTGCGAGCAGGGCGACATCCTGGTGGCCGGCGCGCAGCTGCCCTCGGGGCTGGAGGTCGGGGAGCTGCTCGCCACCCCCGCCACCGGGGCGTACGGCTACGCGATGGCGTCCAACTACAACAAGGTGCCCCGCCCGGCGGTGGTGTTCGTGCGCGATGGGCGCGCACGGCTCGTGGTGCGACGGGAGTCGCTCGACGACCTCCTGCGTCTGGACGAGACGTCATGAGCCAGACTGGGGTCATGGGCGGAGGTGTGCGCGAGGTGGTGCGGATCGGCCTGCTCGGCTGTGGCAACGTCGGCGCGGCTCTCGTGCGCCTGGTCGACGAGCACGCCGACATCGTTGCTGCACGCGCCGGGGTCCGCATCGAGGTCGCGCGTGTGGCGGTGCGCGATCTCGGGCGATCCCGCGAGGTGAAGCTGGCCGCGAGCGTGTTCACCGACGACCCGGCCGCGGTCGTAGCGGACCCGGACGTGGACGTGATCGTCGAGGTGATGGGCGGTGTCGAACCCGCACGAGCGCTCATCGAGGCGGCCCTGCGCGCCGGGAAGCCGGTCGTCACCGCGAACAAGGAGCTGATCGCGCGCGACGGACCCGAGCTCCTGGGCATCGCGGCCCGCGCCGGGGTCGACCTCCTGTTCGAGGCGTCGGTCGCGGGCGGCATCCCGCTCATCCGCCCCCTGCGCGAATCGCTCGCCGGTGACCGCATCCGGCGGGTGCTCGGCATCGTGAACGGCACCACCAACTACATCCTCACCCGCATGACCGAGGACGGCGCCACGTTCGCCGACGCGCTCACCGAGGCCCAGCGCCTCGGCTACGCGGAGGCCGACCCCACGGCCGATGTCGAGGGGTTCGACGCGGCGGCGAAGGCCGCGATCATCGCCACCATCGCGTTCGGCGCGCCCGTGGGGCCCGGTGACGTCTTCCGCGAGGGGCTCACCGAGGTCACCGACGACGACATCCGGTCGGCTCGCAGCCTCGGCTACGTCGTGAAGCTGCTCGCGGTGGCCGAGGAGGCCGACGGCGATGTCGCCGTGCGCGTGCACCCCGCGATGGTCCCGGTGCAGCACCCGCTCGCCGCGGTCCGCGACTCGTTCAACGCGGTGTTCATCGAGGCCGACGCGGTGGGGGAGCTGATGCTGTACGGCCGCGGGGCGGGCGGGAACCCCACGGCGTCGGCCGTGCTCGGCGATCTCGTCGACGCGAGCCGCAACCTGGTGGCCGGCGCGCGCGGCGCGACGATCGGCGAGCTGGTCCCGAAGCCGATCCGCCCGATGGCCGACGTGGAGTCGCCGTTCTACGTGCTCGTCGAGGCGGCCGACCGGCCCGGCGTCCTCGCCGCGATCGCCGACCAGTTCGGACGCCACGGCGTATCGATCAAGTCGATGGAGCAGCGGGGGATCGGCGCCGACGCCCGCCTCGTGTTCATCACCCACCGCGCCCGCGAGGCTGATCTCGTCGCGACGCTGGACGGGCTGCGCGACGTCGACGTCGTCCACCGTGTGGGCTCGGTGATCCGGGTCGTGGGTGAGGAGGACTGAGGTGCGCGTGACCGTCCGGGACGGAGGCTGAGTGCCCGCGTGGCCGGGTCTCATCGAGGCCTTCCGCGACCGGTTGCCGGTGTCGACCCGCACCCCGGTCGTGACGCTGCTCGAGGGGAACACCCCGCTCGTCGAGGCGCCCCGCACCGCGGCCCGGGCGGGCGTGGCGCGGGTGCTGTTGAAGGTCGAAGGCGCGAACCCCACCGGGTCGTTCAAGGACCGCGGGATGACCTTGGCGGTGTCGACGGCCCTCGAGCGCGGGGCCAAGGTCGTGATCTGCGCGTCGACCGGCAACACGTCCGCATCCGCGGCGGCCTACGCCGCGCGTGCAGGGCTGGTGTGCGCCGTCGTGCTGCCCGCCGGCCAGATCGCGCTCGGCAAGCTCGCGCAGGCGTTGATCCACGGCGCCCGGGTGGTGCCCGTCGCGGGCACCTTCGACGCGGCGCTCGACATCGTGCGTGAGCTCGGCGAGCAGCCGGGGATCGAGGTGGTGAACTCGGTGAACCCGGTGCGCATCGAAGGTCAGAAGACCGCGGCCTTCGAGATCGTGGGTGCGCTCGGCGACGCGCCGACCGTGCACTGCATCCCGGTGGGCAACGCCGGCAACATCACGGCCTACTGGCGCGGCTACCGCGAGGACCTCGACGCCGGCAACGCGTCGCGGGCGCCGCGCATGCTCGGGTGGCAGGCGAGCGGTGCAGCGCCGATCGTGCGGGGCGAGCCGGTGCTCCACCCCGAGACCATCGCGACCGCGATCCAGATCGGGAACCCGGCATCGTGGGCCGGGGCCGTGGCCGCTCGTGACGAGTCGGGGGGTCACATCGGCGAGGTCACCGACGCGCAGATCCTCGAGGCGTACCGCATGCTCGCCTCGGAGGAGGGGGTGTTCGTCGAGCCGGCGTCGGCCGCCTCGGTGGCTGGGCTGCTCCGGGGTGCGGCCGCCGGGCTCGTGAGCCCCGAGGATGTCGTGGTGTGCACCGTCACCGGCCACGGCCTCAAGGACCCCCAGCGGGCGGTCAGCGAGGTGGAGGTGGGCGACACCGTCCCCGCGACGGCTGCGGCGGTTGCGGGAGCGATCGGGCTGTGACCACGCGTGGGCGGCCCCGGCGCGGCGTGGCGACCGGACGGCGATGACGGCTCGCCCCCCGCGCTCCGTCGTGATCGTGACCGGCGCGTCGTCGGGGATCGGGGCGGCGTTCTCCGCCGCGCTCGCGGCACGCGGTGACGACCTCGTCGTGGTCGCGCGGCGGACCGACCGGCTCGAAGCCTTGGCTGCCCACCTCGGCACCGCGCACGGCACGCAGGTCGAGGTGCTCCCGGCCGATCTCGCGACGGACGCCGGCATCGCGGTCGTGGCCGAGCGGCTCACCGCCTCCGACCGGCCCGTCGACCTCCTCGTGAACAACGCTGGGGTCGGCTCGATGGGCCGCTTCTGGGACCTGCCGCCCGAGGGCGAGACCGCGCAGGTGATGCTCAACGTGACGGCGCTCGTGCGCCTCACGCACGCGGCGCTCGGGCCGATGGTCGCGCGGGGCCGGGGGGGCGTGATCAACGTCTCGTCGCTCGGCGCATACCAGCCGGTCCCGTTCAACGCCACGTACGGAGCGACGAAGGCGTTCGTGTCGAGCTTCACGAACGCGCTCCGCGAGGAGCTGCGCGGCACGGGCGTGAGGGCGATGGTGCTCGCTCCGGGCTTCACCCGCACCGAGTTCCAGGGGGAGTCGTTCGGCCCGACCAACATCCCCGGCGTCGCGTGGCAGTCGCCGGACGAAGTGGTCGCGACGGCGCTGCGGGCGTACGACCGCGGCCGGGCAGTGTGCATCGCCGGGGCGGTCAACGTGGTGGCCGCGGCGGCCGTGAGCGTGCTCCCGGCGAGCGTGTCGCGCCGCGTGAGCGGCGCGATCACCCGGCGGATCTACTGACGGGCCCACCCCGACGCGCGGCCCGGGCCGGGCGGCTCCGGTGACATCTGCCGCGCATCGATCCACGCACGGCCGCGGTGCACCGCCGCGCGCGCGTACGGGAGCCGGCGCGCCGCGCGGCGTAGCCCGCTCCGCTCGCCGGTGATGCGCACCCAGACGCGGGTGCCCGACGATCGGCCGGTGAACGAGCGCGGTGCCTCCCTCGGCTGTCGGAGCTGATCGGGAACCGAGCGCGCGGTGTTGGCCTCGGCCAGTGCCGCGGCGATGACCACGAGCTCCGGGCGGCCGAGCGCGATCCCCGCGGCGGCCGCGTCCTCCAGGGAGAGGGGCTGGACGAGGGTCTCCGGCGCGTATGCCGACCCGTTGTCGGCGTGCTCGTCGATCTCGTTCGCGATGCGCATCAG
>BTUT01000032.1:0-13798 GCA_045862935.1 Acidimicrobiia bacterium | reverse complement strand
GAGCCGGAAGCCCTCGGCCTCGTCGTTAGTGAGCACGAAGAACCGCTCGCCGTGCGTCCGCGACGTGTGGTGCTCGACGTGGTACTCCACGCCGTCGCGCCGGGCTTCGACGAGCCGCAGCGGCACGTCGGGGGTGCCGGCGTCGACGAACCAGATCTCGGTCGTGAGCTTCGAGGCCGTGGTCACCACGAGGTACCGGCCGGTCCGCGTGCGCTCCACCGACACGTAGAAGCGCTCGTCGTCCTCCTGGAAGACGAGCACGTCGTCGGCGGTCGGCGTGCCCAGCCGGTGGCGCCAGACCTGCCAGGGCCGCATGGCGTCGTCGGGGCGGGTGTAGAGGACCGTGGCGCCATCGCTGGCCCACGCCACCCCGTAGTACGTGTCGGGCACCTCGTCGGTGAGGTCGCCTCCACCGACCTCGCGGAACCGCAGGGTGTAGCGCTCGGCCCCGGTGTGGTCGGTGGAGTAGGCCACCAGCGACTGGTCGGGCGACGGTGCGAGCGCGCCGAGGGCGAAGTACCCCGATCCGGCGGCGAGCAGGTTCTCGTCCAGGAGCACCGTCTCGTGCTCGGGTCGCCCGGGGGCGGCCTCGGGGTCGGGCAGGCCGGGCGTTCCTGCGGGTCGCCGGCAGTGCACGGGGTACTGGAGGCCGGCGCGTGTCCGCACGAAGTACTCGAACGAGCCCTTGCGCACCGGGGCCGACGTGTCGGTCTCGCGGACCCGCTGGCGGATCTCCTCGAAGATCTGCTCGCGCAACGGTGCGAGGTGAGCGAGGGCGGTGTCCGTGTACGCGTTCTCCGCCTCGAGGTGGGCCCGGACGTCGGGGTCGTCGCGGTCGCGGAGCCAGTACCAGTCGTCGACCCGCACCCGGCCGTGGTGCGAGAGCAACGTGGGCCGGCGCGGAGCGACGGGCGGTCGGGGTGGTGGGGTCGACATGAGCTCCGGCTCCGGGAGACGAGGGCCGGGATTCTGGCACGCGCCCGGAGCACGCGGCTGACCGTCGGGATGCCGGTGCGCACGGGGGCCGCAAGGGCGCCCGCAGAGTACGCTCGCCCCCCGATGAGCAGCCCGGCCGCACGCATCGCCGCCACCGACGAGGAGATCGCGGCGATCGCCTGGAACCGGGACGGGCTGGTGCCCGCGATCGCGCAGGAGCGCACGACCGGCCGGGTCCTCATGCTCGCCTGGATGAACGAGGACGCACTGCGGGCGACGTTCACCGAGGGCCGGATGGTGTACTGGAGCCGCAGCCGTCAGGAGCTCTGGCGCAAGGGCGACACGTCGGGTGACCGCCAGTGGGTCCACGAGGCGTACTACGACTGCGACGGGGACGCGCTGCTCTTCGTGGTCGACCAGGACGGCCGCGGCGCGTGCCACACCGGTGAGCGGTCGTGCTTCTTCCGCAGCTTCGGCGGGGCCGCCGCGCCCGGCCGTACCTGACGACCGGTGCCGGCCACCCCGTCGGACGGCCGCGAGGGCGGGAGTCGCGGGCGCACCGGGATCGTCGCGCCCGGCCGGTCCGAGTTCCTCGCGCTCGCGCAGCGTCACACCGTCGTCCCCGTGTGGTGCGAGGTGCTCGCCGACGTGGAGACCCCGGTGTCGGCGTTCGCCAAGCTCGTGGGGGCCGGCGTGGGGGGTGCACCGGGGTTCCTGCTCGAGTCCGTGGAGCACGGGGAGCGCTGGGGTCGGTTCACGTTCCTCGGCCGCGACCCCGCGTTGCGGCTGGTCGTGCGCGGACGGCAGGTCGAGTTCGACGGACCGGTCCCCGACGGTGTGCCCCGGGACCAGGGCGCGCTCGGGGCGCTCGAGGCGCTGCTCGGTGCGTACCGCGCCCCGGTCATCGAGACGCTCCCGCCGTTCCACGGGGGCATCGTCGGCTATCTCGGCTACGACGTGGTCCGTGAGATCGAACGGCTCCCCGCCGTGCCCCCCGACGACGCCGGTCTCCCCGACGCGGTGCTCGCGGTCACCGGCCACGTCACCGCCTTCGATCACTTCCGCCAGCGCCTCTCGCTGATCGAGAACGTCTTCCTCCTCGATGGTGGTGATCCCGGAGCGAAGTACGACGCCGCGGTGGGTCGCCTCGAGGCACGGGTCGCCGAGCTCGCGCGGCCGCTGGCCTACCTCCCGTCGGCACCGCCGGTACTCGACGAGGTCACGCTGCCCACGGTGCGCTCGACGATGGGCGGGTCGCGGTACCGCGACGCCGTGGAGGCCGCGCGCGACTACATCCTCGCGGGCGACATCTTCCAGGTCGTGCTCGCCCAGCGGTTCGACGTCGACGAGCCGGTGGACCCCTTCGACGTCTACCGGGTGCTGCGCCAGGTCAACCCGTCGCCGTACATGTACTTCCTGCGCCAACCCGAGGTCACGCTGGTGGGCTCGTCGCCGGAGCCGATGGTGCAGGTGCTCGACGGTCGGGTGATCAGCCGCCCGATCGCGGGGACCCGCTTCCGGGGTCGGAGCGAGGAGCACGACCGGCGGCTCGCCGCGGAGCTGGCCGAGAACCCGAAGGAGCGGGCCGAGCACGTGATGCTCGTCGACCTGGCCCGCAACGACGTCGGCCGCGTCGTGCGCTTCGGCACGGAGCGGGTGGACGAGCTCATGTCGCTCGAGCGGTACTCCCACGTCATGCACCTGACGAGCCAGGTGTCCGGCGAGCTCGCGCCGGGGCGGAACGCGGTCGACGTGCTGCGGGCCACGTTCCCGGCCGGCACCGTGAGCGGCGCGCCCAAGGTGCGGGCGATGGAGATCATCGACGAGCTCGAGCCCACGAAGCGTGGCCCGTACGCCGGGGTGGTGGGCTACGTCGACTTCTCGGGCAACCTCGACACCGCGATCGCGATCCGCACGATGGTGTGGCACGGCGGGCGAGCCAGCGTCCAGGCGGGAGCGGGCATCGTGGCCGACTCGGTGGCCGCCGACGAGGACCTGGAGTGCGCGAACAAGGCGAAGGCGCTGCTCACCGCACTCGCGGCGGCGCGGGATCTGGAGCCGCTCACGTGATGGCGGCGCCCGTCGTCTTCCGACGCCGACCGTGGGGGCTGGTCGTCGTGGAGGGACCCGACGCGACGACGTTCCTCCAGGCGGTGGTGTCCCAGGACCTCGTGCCGGTGCCCGTGGGCGGATCGGTGGCCTCGCTGCTGCTCCATCCGCAGGGCAAGCTCGACGTCGCGTTCCGGGCGACGCGCCGGCCAGCACCCGACGGTCGCACCGGCCCAGGGCGAGACCCGCGGTCGGGGGACGTGTGGTGGCTCGACACCGAACCGACCTTCGCGGCTCGCCTCGCCGAGTCCCTCGGCCGCTACCGGATCCGGGTGGAGGTCGACCTCGAGGACCGTACGGGGAGCACCTCGCTGGCGTCGGCGGTCGCCGGCTCGGGCGACGCGGGGCTCCCGGGTTCGGTGCCGGCGTCCTTGCCGGGGTCGGTGGTCGCGATCCCCACGCGCTGGGGCACGTCCCCCGGGATCGACGTGCTCGGCCCGACCGACGTGGTCGAAGCCTGGGTCGGGGAGTCCGGGCTCGCCCAGGGCGACGCCGACGGGTTCGAGGCCCTGCGGATCGAGTCGGGGACCTGGCGTCTCGGGGTCGACGTCGACGACGCGACGATCCCGCAGGAGGCGTTCCTCGAGGTCGACGGCGTCTCGTTCACGAAGGGCTGCTTCATCGGGCAGGAGCTGGTGTGCCGGATCGACGCGCGCGGGCACGTGAACCGGTTCCTCCGTCGGCTGGCGCTCCCGGGCGACGACGTGCCTCCGGCGGGCGCCGAGCTCGTGATCGGTGATCGGGTCGTGGGCCGCGTCACGAGCGCGGCCCGGGTGCCCGGTGAGTCCCGGGTGGTCGCCCTGGCCATGGTCCGCCGGGAGGTCGAGCCGCCGGCCGCCGTCGCCGTGCGCTGGGCTGGTGGCAGCCGTCCCGGTGAGGTACTCGCCCTCCCGGAGCGGGTGGACGGGGTGGTGCGGGCGGACGGGCCGGAGCGGGTGGACGGGGCGGACCGGGTGGACGGGGCGGACCGGGTGGTGCCGTAGGGGCGCTCAGGCCGGGATCGCGACCACGAACCGGGCGCCGCCCCCGTCGAGGGCCTCACAGGTCGCGGTGCCCCCCATCGCCTGGGCCAGCTCGGACACGATCGCCAGGCCGATGCCCGTCCCCACGGAACGCCCGGCCGCAGGGCGGGCGGTGTAGAGGCGCTCGAAGACCTGGGCGCGCTCGGCGGCGGGGATGCCGGGGCCGTCGTCGTCGACCCGGACCTCCACGATGGACCCACGTCGGGTGACGTCGACGGTGACGACCGAGCGTGCGTACTTCAGCGCGTTCTCGACCAGGTTGGCCACGATCTGCCCGAGGCGCTCCGGGTCGGCATCCACGGCGACGGCGTCGTCGCCGGTCACCGGGAGCTCGATCCCGAAGCCGCCCGCGGCCGGCCGGAACCCCGCGACGGTGGCGTCCACGACCGCCCGCGCGTCGATCGGGCGGGGGGTGAGGGAGAACGAGTGGGCGTCGAGGCGCGCCAGGTCGAGCAGGTCGGCGACGAGGCGCTCGAGGCGCTGGGCCTCGGTCCCGATCACCCCGGCGGCGCGTTCCCGCTCGGACGGGGTCTCGATCGTGCCGTCGGCGATCGCCTCGGCGTACCCCTTGATCGACGTGAGCGGGGTCCGGAGGTCGTGCGACACCGAGAGCAGGAACGCTCGCTCGTGGCCTCGGGCCGTCTCGAGCTCACCGGCCATCGCGTTGAAGCTGCGTGTCAGCCCGGCCAGCTCGTCGTCGCGCAGGCCCGTGTCGTCGACCCTCGCGCTGAGGTCGCCGAGCGCGATCCGGTTCGCGGCGTCCTCCATGGCCGCGAGCGGGCGCGTCATGCGCCGGGCGAGGTACGCGCTCACGAGGGTCGCGGCGAGGAGCGCGAGCGCGCCGGTGATCAGGAAGAACGTGCCCGACCGGCCCAACGGTCGGTCCTCGATCTCCTGGGTCACGACGACCACGGGCGTGCGGCCGTCGACCGGCGTGAGAGGCACGGCGACGTACGCGTGATCCCCGTCCACCCCCGACTGGCGCTCGCCCGCGACGAGCCCGACGAGGTCGAGATCCTTCACCCGGAGGTTGGCCGGCAGGTCGAGGAGGTCGCCCGTGGAGGTGGCGGGTGCTCGGGCCAGGAGCCCCCCGGCGCCGCGGGTGATCGTGCCGTCGTCGTTCACGGTGAACATCGACGTGCCGGACGCCGCCAGGATGTCGACGAGCGTGCTCTGGAGGCGGCGGGCGGCCGCCGCGGTCACCGGCCGGCTCCGGATCTGGACGCCGAGGTTCTCGACGGCCGACGCGAGCTCGGGCGCTCGGCGGCGGGCCTCCCGAAGGGCGGCGTCGGAGGCGGTCTGGCGGGCGAGCGCCACGGCACCGAGCGCCGCCACCACCAGCACCCCGAACGCGATGCCGACCATCGCCACGAGCAAGCGCGTGCGCAGGCGTCGCGTGGGCCGGCTCACGACCGGCCGCCGGTCGACACCCGCGTCATCGGGACCGGTTGGGCCCTGACGACTCGAGCCGGTAGCCGACCCCGCGCACCGTGCGGATCTCGATCCCGGTGCCGACCTTCTTGCGCACCTGGGCGATGTGCACGTCGACGGTCCGGGGGTCGCCGAACCAGTCGTAGCCCCACACGCCGTCGAGGATCTGCTGGCGTGAGAGCGCGAGCCCGGGTCGCTCCGCGAGGAAGCGCAACAGGTCGAACTCCTTCGTCGTCAGCTCCACGACCCGATCGCCGATCCGCACCTCGCGCCGCCCGGTGTCGATGGTCACGTCCCCGGCCTGGACCACCTCCGGCGCCGGCGCTCCGTCGGTCCGGCGCAGGACCGCCTTCACCCGGGCCACCAGCTCAGCGGGGGAGAACGGCTTGGTCAGGTAGTCGTCACCACCGAGCTCGAGGCCGAGGATCCGGTCGATCTCGCCGTCGCGGGCCGTGAGGAAGATGATCGGGGTCGTGGACGTCGCGCGGATGCGCTTGCACACCTCGAGGCCGTCGAGGTCGGGGAGCCCGACGTCGAGGACGACGAGGCGGGGTCGGTGCTGACGGAACGCGTCGAGCGCGTCGTTGCCGGTTGCGGCGGTGACGACCCGGAAGCCCTCGCGATCGAGGTAGAGCCCGACGAGCTCGGCGATGTTGGCCTCGTCGTCGACGACGACGATCGTTCCCCGCTCGCTCATGATCGTCCGTTCATGCGCGGGTCATTCTGGCCCAGCGCGTGTGGGTCGCGGATGCATTCACTGTGAGGGCTCTGTGAGCCCCGCCACCTCGGCGTACCCGCGAAGATGCGTCCCAGGTGCACGCATGCGCGGCGGTGGGACGCATCTCGGGGGTGGGCTCAGTGCACCGTGTTGGTGCGGATGACGTCGGCGAGCCACCGTCCGCTGGGCTTCACGGTGCGCTCCTGGGTCGTGCGGTCGACGGCGACGATGCCGAAGCGCATCCGGTAGCCGAACGCCCACTCGAAGTTGTCGAGGAGCGACCAGTGGAAGAAGCCCCGCACGTCGAGGCCGTCGGCGATCGTGCGGGCGACGCCCTGGAGCGAGTCGCGCAGGTAGCGGACGCGCTGGTCGTCGTCGTCGGTCCCGATGCCGTTCTCGGTGACGTACACGGGCAGCCCGGTGATCTCCGCCGCCCGGCGGATGGACACCTCGGCGGCCCTCGGCCAGTACTCGTATCCCATGGGGAGGACCTCGATCCCGGGCTCGGGACCCACGATGCCCGTCTCGCCGACCCGCAGCCGCGAGTACGACTGGACGCCGACGAAGTCGTCGCCCTCCGTCGCCGTGAGGAAGCCGTCCTCGTGCACGGCCCGGAGCTCGGCGATGCGGTCCTCGAAGCCCGGCTCGGCGGCCCAGTCGCTCATGGAGATCGTGAGTCCGACCGGGAACCGGCCCGCCGCGCGCAGCACGGGTACGACCGCCCGGTGGGCGTCGACGAGGTGGTCGGCCGCCCGCGCGTACCCGTCGAGGTCACCCGTGCGCCCGGGCGGGAAGTGCCCCATGAGGTAGCCCATCACGTTGACCACGTTGGGCTCGTTGATCGTGCACGCGAGGTCGATGTCGCTCCCGAGGCGCGCCGCCGCGATCTCCGTGAAGCGGGTGAACCGGTCGACGATCGTCCGGTTCTCCCATCCGCCGTCGGCGGCCGCCCACCGCGGGGTCGTGAAGTGGTGGAACGTGACCACCGCCTGCATGCCGCGGTCGTGGCACGCGTCGATGACCCGTGCGTAGTGGTCGAGCGCGGCCCGGGAGACCTCTCCCTCCTCGGGCTCGATGCGCGACCACTCGAGCGAGAATCGGTAGGCCCCGAAGCCGAGTGCGGCCATGAGGTCGAGATCGCCGGGATAGCGCCACAGGTGATCGCAGGCGTCGCCCGAGGGCTCCTCGCACGCGGTCCCCGTGGCGTGCTCCCAGGCCCACCAGTCGTTGTTCCAGCATCCACCTTCCACCTGGTGGGCGGCGGTCGCCGTCCCCCAGAGGAAGCCGTCAGGGAAGTCGGGCATCGCCGGAGGCTAGGTCGGTCGCCGGCGGCACCCCGCGGGCCGCTCCGTGGCGGAGCTCGGGCGGGTCGGGTGGGAACCGTCTCGCCACGCCGATCGCGCCGAACGCCACCGCGGTCATGAGCGCGAACACGAGCGTGAGCGCGTCCCGGCGGCTCCAGTCGAGCGACGCGGCGCTCGCCACGATCGCACCGGCGATGCCCGTGCCGAGCGCCGCGCCGAGCACGTCGGTCATCTGCACCGCGGACGTCGCTGCACCCTGACGTCCCGGGGCGGCCTCGCTCAGAGCCACCATCGAGGTCGGCGAGTAGGAGAGCCCCATCCCGAGGCCGCCGATCGCCCACGCCAGCACGACGAGAGCCAGCGGTACCTCCTGCACGACCACGACCGACCCGAGTGCGATCGCGACCGTCACCAGGACCATCCCGGAAGTCGCGAGCGCCCGGCGGCTCCGCCGGCCGGCGAGGCGGGCCTGGACCCACGAGCCCGCTGCCCAGGTGAGCGTGCTCGGCGTGACCACGAGGCCGACCTCGACGGGGTCGAGATCGCGGACCCGCGCGAGCGCGAACGCGAGGAACGCGTCGGCACCGAAGAACGCGAACGTGGTGAGCCCCCGGAACGCCACGGCCGCGGGCAACCCGCGTCGCGCCCTGAGGGTGCCCGGCGGTGTCAGCCGGGCGAACTCGCGGATCCCGAGCGCGAGGCCGGCGGCGACGAGGGGCACCGTGGCCCACAGGGCGTCCGCGCCGAGGCCCCCGATCACCAGTGCCGCGCCGGTCGTGAGCAGGACGGCGGCCGCGATCGGCGCCGCGGCGTCGTCGGGCGTTCCGGCGCCCATCGCCCGCATGGGCGGGAGGGCGAGCGCCGCCGCGACGGGCACGAGCACGATCATGCCGAGGAAGACCGTCCGCCACCCGAGGACCTCGGCGATCACCCCACCGAGGGCGGGCGCCACCAGGGCCGGAACCACCCACGCGCTCGAGAGCATCGCGAACTGCTTCGGGCGCTCGGTCTCGGTGAACGCCCGACCGATCGACACGTAGGCCGCGTTGTAGAGCGCGCCGCCACCGAGCCCCTGCACGGCGCGGGCGGCGACGAGGACGAGCATGGACGGTGCAAGGCCTGCGAGGGCGAGGCCCCCGCCGAAGCACACGAGGCCGATGGTGTACACCGGCGCCGGGCCCCGCCGGTCGGACGCGTGCCCGGAGAGGACGATGCCGACGAGGTTGGCGAGCATGAACGCCGCGAAGAGCCAGCCGTAGAGGTCGTCGCCCCCGAGGTCGTGGGCCACCCGGGGGCCGATGGTGGCGACGGCCAACGCCTCGAACGCGAGCACCGCGATCGTGATCATGATGCCGACCGTGAGGCGGGCGGTGCCGGGTCGGTGGGAAGGGACCACGAGGCATGCTGACACCGACGGGCCGAGCGCCGCACCACGGGTGGCACACTCGGGGGCATGAGCGAGCGCGGGGTCGTGGGCACATGAGCGTGCTCTCCGAGATCATCGGTACGAAGCGAGCCGAGGTCGCGGCCCTCGCGGCGCGCCGCACCGATGTGCAGGCGGCCGCCGAGGCCGCCGGTCCGCCCCGTGACTTCCTCGCTGCGTTGCGTGGTCCCACCGTCGCGGTGATCGCGGAGATCAAGCGGCGCTCGCCGTCGAAGGGCGACCTCGCACTCGACCTGGATCCGGAGGCCACCGCTCGCGCGTACGCCGCTGGGGGCGCCGCCTGCCTGTCGGTGCTCACCGATGGTCCGTACTTCGGCGGGTCGGCCGCCGACCGGCAGGCGGCGCGGGCGGCGGTGTCCCAGCCGGGCCGGCGCCAGGACGTCACCCTCGCTCCCCACCCGATCGACGAGGCCCCGGGGGTGGGGGCCGATGCCGGGCGCCTGATCGTGGCGGCCCTGGACGACACCCGACTGCGCGACCTCCACGCTCACGCGGTGGGGCGCGGCCTCACGGCGCTCGTGGAGGTCCACGACGAACGCGAGCTCGACCGCGCGCTCGGGATCGGGCCCCACCTCCTCGGGGTGAACGCCCGTGATCTCGGGTCCTTCAGCGAGGACCTGTCCACGGGCGAGCGGATGATCGAGCAGGTCCCCGCGGGTGTGGTGGCGGTCGCCGAGAGCGCGATCCGCTCGGTGGGTGACGTCGAGCGCATGGCGGCGGCAGGCTTCGACGCCGTCCTCGTGGGCGAGGCGCTCGTCCGTTCGGAGGATCCGACCGCGCTGGTGCAAGCATTCCGTGCCGTCCCGATCAGGCAGCGGAGCGAGCCGTCCTGAGCGAACGAGGGGAGACCCATGCGCTACGAACTTCCGGCCGACCAGATGCCCAGCGCGTGGTTCAACGCGCTGCCGGTGATGCCCGAGCCGCTCCAGCCTCCGTTGCACCCCGGGACGCGTGAGCCGGTCGGGCCCGACGACCTCGCCCCGCTGTTCCCGATGGGCCTGATCGCCCAGGAGGTCTCGGCCGACCCCTGGATCGACGTCCCCGGCGAGGTGATGGACATCCTCCGCTTGTGGCGTCCCACCCCGCTCGTGCGCGCCGAGCGTCTGGAGCGCGCGCTCGGCACCCCGGCCCGCATCTACTTCAAGGACGAGTCGGTGTCGCCCGCGGGGTCGCACAAGCCCAACACCGCGGTGCCCCAGGCGTACTACAACCGGGTCGAGGGCGTGAAGCGTCTCACCACCGAGACCGGTGCCGGCCAGTGGGGGACGGCGCTGTCGTTCGCGTGCACGCAGTACGACCTCGAGTGCAAGGTGTACATGGTCCGCGCGTCGTACCAGCAGAAGCCGTACCGCCGGATCATGATGGAGACCTGGGGGAGCGAGGTCGTGCCGTCACCGGTCGACGACCCGGAGCACCCGGGGTCGCTCGGGATGGCGATCAGCGACGCGGTGCGCGACGCCGTGACCCGTGACGACACCCACTACGCGCTCGGCTCCGTTCTCAACCACGTGATCCTCCACCAGACCGTGGTCGGGCTCGAGGCCCGGGAGCAGCTCGCGCTCGCCGGCGAGGAGCGCCCGGACGTCGTGATCGGCTCGTGCGGCGGCGGCTCCAACCTCGGAGGGATCGCGTTGCCCTTCATGGCCGACCCGGCGGTGCGCCTGGTCGCGGTGGAGCCGTCGTCCTGTCCGACCCTCACCGAGGGGACCTTCGAGTACGACTTCGGCGACACCGCCGGGATGACGCCCTTGATGCCGATGTACACGCTCGGCCACGACTTCGTGCCGCCGTCGATCCACGCGGGTGGTCTGCGCTACCACGGCGACTCGCCGATCATCTCGGCGCTCGTGAAGTGCGGACGGATGGAGGCGATCGCGTACCCCCAGGGCAAGACGTTCGAGGCCGCCGTGCAGTTCGCGAACACCGAGGGGAAGCTCCCCGCGCCGGAGACCGGCCATGCGATCCGGGCCGCCATCGACGAGGCTCTCGCCGCGAAGGAGCTCGGCGAGGAGCGGGTGATCCTGTTCGGCTACAGCGGCCACGGGTTCCTCGACCTCTCGGCCTACGACGACTACCTCAACGGGCGCCTGCTGGACGCGTAGCCCCCGACGGGGTCTCACCGTCAGCCGAGGGTGACTTTGGTGACCCGTCCGTCGTCGATCTCGAAGTTGAGGCGGTCGGGGACGTAGTCGAGCGTGACGGGGAAGCGCTCGTCGTCCTCGCGCACGACCCGCCAGACCCGGCCCTCTGCCTCGGCCTTCGCGATCGCCTCGCGCTTCGAGCGCCCGCGATAGCCCTGGGACGAGGAGCCCGAGGAGCCGCCCGGCTCCGTCGGAGCGGCCCGACTCGTGGTGCGGGTCACCTCGCGGTCCGTGGTGCCGTCGGTCCCGCCGCACGCCACGGCGCCGCTGGCGACGAGGAGCACGGCCACACACGGGCGAGCGACCCGGAGCGCGGCGGCGCGGGAGCGTGTCACGCGGGGCCGGAAGCGGCTCACCGGCCCTTCCACACCGGCGGCCGCCCCTCGCGCGCCGCGGCCATCCCCTCGGCGGCGTCCTCGGTCGCGAGGACGACGCGGCGCATCGCCTCGCCCATCCGGACCGCGTCGGTCCACGGCAGGCTCTGGCCGCGGTGGGCCATCTCCTTCACCGCCCGCACCGCGAGCGGCGCTCCCTGGCAGAGCCGGTCGGCGAGGCGGCGCGCGGCGACGAGGAGCTCGGCTCGCGGCACCACCCAGCCCGCGAGCCCGATGACGTGGGCGCGCGTCGCGTCGATGCGGTCACCGGTGAGGAGCAGCTCCAACGCAGCCTGCATCCCGATCCTCCCCGGGAGGCGCATCGCCCCCACGATCGTCGGGGAGCCGAGTCGCACCTCGGGCATGCCGAACTGGGCGTCGTCGGCCGCGATGACGAAGTCGCACGCGCTCACGAGCGTGAGGCCGTAACCGAGGCAGTAGCCGTTCACCGCCGCGATCGTCGGCTTCCAGATCTCCATCCCCGACTCGAACGAGTTGATCGTGGGAATCTCCCAGAACGAGCCGGGCCAGGTTCCCGCGGCGCCTGCGCCGTCGTGCAGGTCGGCGCCCACGCAGAACGCGCGGCCCGCGCCGGTGACGATCGCGACCCAGGCGTCCTCGTCGTCGCGGAGCTGCTCCCATGCGGCGTTGAGGTCGCGGCGGAGGGGGGCGTTGATCGCGTTCAGCTTCTCGGGGCGGTTGTAGGTGATCGTGGCGACATGGCCGTCACGTTCGTACCGGACGAGCGGCTCGGCGCTCACGGCTCTCGTGCCGGCTGCATGGAGTGCACCTCCGTCGGGTCGCGGGCGTCGCCGCCCGCGTCCGGCTCAGCGGCGCCCACTCGCACGGCGGGGACCCGGGGTCGGGTGAGCCGGTCGGCGAAGCGTCCGACGATCACGAACGCCGCCCCTGCGTAGAGCCAGCCGAGCAGGATGTCGAACACGTAGTGCTCGGCGAAGTAGACGAGCACGAGCGCCATCGCGAGCGCGTAGCCCACGAGCACCACGCGCCACCGGGTACTCGCCACCGCCCAGAAGAGCAGGAGGAAGAGCACGGGGTAGGCCGCGTGCAGGCTCGGGAGCGCCCCCACCGGGTTGGAGTACTTGGGGTCGCCGGAGAACCCCCGAGCGAAGAAGTCGAGCTCGATGTGGTCCCAGAGCACGTCGGGGGCGCGCACCGTGGGTGGCAACGCCCCCTCACGCGAGGCGAGCCACGGAGGGATGGCGGGGTAGATCACGTAGGTGGCGAAGCCGGCGAGGCTGCACACGAGGAACGTGACGGCGTAGCGCGCGAACCGGGCTCGCGCGGCGAAGTAGACGGCTGCACCGACGGTGATCGCCGCCAGGAAGTGGCTGACGTACACGGCGAGGGCCGCGTAGTCGTACCAGTGTGGATCCAGCGGGTCGAACCACCGGTCCTGCATCCGCACGGTCGGTGCCACCCCACCACCGATGAACTCGTCGAACGCGATCATCGGCTCCAGGTGGGCGCGCGGGATCAGCGAGTCGGCGTGGGCGCGGACCAGGTCGTAGGCCGCGAGGACCACGAGCAGCGGGAGCCAGTCGAAGAGGGTGCGCAGCACCGGCTGGTCGTTGCGCCATCCGAGCAGCCCCACGAGCCCGAGCAGCCACACCAGCAGCCAGTGCCGCTCGACGCCAACCCGCGCGGCGGTGAGCACCGCGAACGCGCCGACGTACACGCTGACCCAGGCGACCCGCCGACGCACAGCGGTGGAGCGTAATGCTCGGGTCCCGCTGACCGGAGCCGGTACCGTCGTACGCGTGTTCGTGAAGATCTGCGGCATCACCACCGAGGAGGACGCGCTCCTCGCGGTGGCGATGGGTGCCGACGCGATCGGGTTCGTGTTCGCCCCGGGAAGCCCGCGACAGGTCGCTCCGGCGGACGTGCGCGACATCGTCCGGCGCCTGCCGGGCGACACGATGACGATCGGCGTGTTCCGCGACGAGCGCCCTGAGCGGGTGGTCGAGATCGTGAACCGGATCGGCCTCACCGGAGCGCAGCTCCACGGCCGCGAGCCGGTGTCGGAGGCCCGGACGATCCGGGGGCAGGTGCAGTTCCTGGTCCACGCCTTCGCCGCGGGGGACCCGGCCTTGTCCTCGGCGGGCAACAGCCCCGCGGACGTGATCATCGTCGACTCGCCGTCGCCGGGGTCCGGCCGGGTCTTCGACTGGACGCTGGCCGAGGGTGCGCCCGGTGGCGTGCGGCTCATGCTGGCGGGCGGGCTCGACCCCCACAACGTCGCCGAGGCGATCCGCCGCGTGCGGCCCTGGGGGGTCGACGTCAACAGCGGTGTCGAGA
>BTUT01000031.1:0-13800 GCA_045862935.1 Acidimicrobiia bacterium | reverse complement strand
GCGTGTGGGCCGAGAAGTCGATGTACGGCCGGAAGTACATGGGGATCGTGCGCTCGGCCTTCGTGATCGACGGGTCGGGCAAGCTCGCGGGCGTGTTCTACAAGGTGAGCCCGAAGGACACCGTCGGCAAGGTCACCGGGGTGCTCGAGACCGGCGCGTGACGGCGGTGCTCGTCGCTCGTCGTGCGGGTTCAGGCAACCTCGGCGGTGAGGTCGGCGAGCTTCTCCAACGCGAAGTCGCGTGCATCCCGGTCGGACAGGGCGGCTCCGTGCTCCCACGCGGCGGTGAGCGCGGCGTCGCCGATCTCGCGACTCAGGCGCCCCCGGATCGCGTCCTCGGTCGCGCCCACGGCCAGGCCGAGGTTGGCCGGCTCGAAGATCTGGGTCGCCGCGCTGAAGAGCACCGCGGCCTCGGTGGGCCAGCCCGCCTGGAGCAGGCTCATCCCGGTCAGGGCGAGCACGATGCCGTACTCCTCGCGCGAGCCGCGCGCCTCGGCGAGCGACACCGCCCGTGACAGGTCGCGGCTCATCCCCTCGACGTCGCCGGCTGCCGCCCGGACCCGTCCGGAGTTGGCGAGGGAGTAGCAGGCGAGGGACAGCGCTCCGGGGAGGTGGCCGAGCGCGACGCGACTGGCCTCGTCGTACAGGTCCAGCGCCGTGGCCGGGTCGTCGTCCTCGTGGACGCGTCCCTGCATGAGCAGGGCGAAGGCGACGTCGATGGGCTCGCCCGACGCCCGGGCGACCCGCTCGGCCGACTCCGCCGCGGCCGCGGCTCCCGCGAGATCGCCGCGCCACTGCTCGATGCCCGCGAGCACGACGAAGGCCCGCATCTCGAGCATCGGGTCGCCGCCGCTCTCGGCGATCGCGGCGAGCGCATTGGTGCGCCCCTCGTCGAGGTGGCCGGACCGCATGCACGTCGCGGCGACGTTGAGGTGGTGCGCGTAGCCGACCTCGGTCCCGAGCTCCTCGGCGAGCGCGAGCGAGGCCTTCGCCTGCTGGTACGCGAGGGCCGGATCATCACCGTTCGAGATCGCACGGCTCGCGGCGGACGCGATGGCGCGCGGTGCGAGTGGATGCTCGTGGGCACCGGGGATCGCGAGTGCGTGCTCGATGAGCCGGCTCACCCCCGCCTCCCGGAACACGTACATGCTCTCGAATGCGGTCACGAGCCGGAGCGCGCGATCCACGTCGGACTGCGCCGCGAGCCACGCCAGCGCCGCGGCGACGTTGCGGAGGTTGGCGCGCACGACGGACGCGTCCTCGAACCGGCCCGCGGAGCCGGCAGCCTCGGCGAGCCGCGTGAAGTGGTGCGCGTGCAAGGTGCGGGCGTCCGCGACGTCCGCCGGATCGGCGAGGAGCAGCTCGGCGGCGAACTCGCGCACCGTCTCGAGCATCCGGTAGCGCATCTCGCCCTCGGACTCCTCGGCGAGGAGCAGCGACTTGTCGACGAGGGCGTCGAGCGAGTCGAGCGCGCCGTCTCCGATCACTGCTTCCGCCGCTTCGAGGTCGAACAGGCCGACGAACACCGAGAGCCGGGTGAAGGCCGAACGCTCCTCGGCGTCGAGCAGGTCGGCCGACCACGCGAGCGCCCCGCGCAGCGTCTGGTGGCGCCCGCGGCTCTTCGAGGTGCCGGTGAGGAGGCGGAAGCGCTCGTCGAGGCGGTCCAGGATCTGCTGCGGGGTGAGGCTGCGGACGCGGGCCGCCGCCAGCTCGATGGCCAGCGGGATCCCGTCGAGGCGGGTGCAGAGCTGGGCGACGGCGGCGGCGTTCTCGTCGTCGAGCACGAAGTCGTGGCGCGCGGCCTTGGCCCGCTCGACGAACAGCCGGCCCGCGTTCGAGGCCCGAACCGCCGCGAGGTCGGTCTCCACGGGTGCTTGGAGCACGCCGAGGGTGAACGTGCGCTCGCCCACGACGCCGAGGGCCTCCCGGCTCGTGGCCAGGACCGCGACGTGTGGGCAGCGTGCGAGCAGGTCGTCGACGAGCTCCACGACCGCCCCGAGCAGGTGCTCGCAGTTGTCCATCACGAGGAGCGCGCGACGGTTGCGCAGGTACCACGGAAGCGCCTCCCGGGACGGGCCGCTCCCGCTCGGCACCCCGACCGTCTCGCCCACGAGGTCGGGGACCATGGCCGCGTCGGTGACCGACGCGAGCTCGCAGAGCCATGCGCCGTCGGGGAAGCGGGGGAGCACGGCCGCCGCGACCTGGATGGCCAGCCGGCTCTTGCCCACGCCGGCCACGCCGGTGATGGTCACCACGCGGTGCTCCCGCAGCTCCCGGGCCACGTTGTCGATGTCGGACTCCCGCCCGATGAAGCTCGTGCGCTGCGCGGGCAGGTTCGTGGGGTAGGCGTCGACGGTGCGCAACGGGGGGAACTCGGCGGGAAGGCGGGGGTGCTGCACCTGGAACACGTGCTCGACGCGCGCCAGGTCCCGCAGCCGGTGCTCGCCGAGGTCGACGAGCTGGACACCGGGAGGCAGCGCGTCCTCGAGGAGCTGGGCGGTCGTCTGCGAGACCAGCACCTGGCCTCCGTGGCCGGCCGCCATGATCCGTGCGGCCCGATTCACCGAGGGCCCGTAGTAGTCGCCCTCCCGGAGCTCCGCTTCACCGGTGTTGAGGCCCATGCGCACGAGCAGCGGACCCGGCTCACCCCACGCCGCGTCGTGCAGGCCGACCTGCGCGTCGAGCGCCGCGTCGATCGCGGTCCGGGCGCTGGTGAAGACCGCGTGGGCGCCGTCACCGGTGGTCTTCACGATCGCGCCGTCGTGCCGGGCGATCGCCGCGTGGAGGATGGCGTCGTGGAGCGCGAGCTCGTCGCCCATCGCGTCGGGGTGCTCCTCCCAGAGCCGGGTGGAGCCTTCCACGTCGGTGAACAGGAACGTGACGGTCCCGGTGGGCAGGCTCACGGGACGATCATGCCCGGCGGTGCCGGTCGCTCAGCACACCGTGCTCAGTGGAGGTCGTCGTGCTCCGCGAGGCGGTCCGCGGCGACTCCGAGGAGCTCGGTGGCGATGCCGGGGTTGTCGTGCAGCATCGTCTGGAACTCCCGGCGCCCGATGACCTCGATCTTCATCGGGGTCATCGCCACGACCGTGGCCGTCCGGGGGCGGTTGGCGACGAGGGCGATCTCGCCGAAGTAGTCACCCGGGCCACGTGTGGCGATCACCTCGCCCCCGACGCGGACCTCGGCCTCACCCTCCAGGATGATGATGAATTCGTTGCCGTGCTCGCCCTCGCGGGTGAGCTCCTTGCCCTCGCCCACCTCGATCTGGGTGACGAGGCTCGAGATCTGCGAGAGGTGCTTCTTGTCCAGGCCGGCGAACAGTGGGACCCTGGCGAGCTGCTGGTCGACGAATGCGTGACGGTCCACGGGTGGGGCTCCTCGGTCGTTGCGTGCCGGCAGTCTGCCTCACGCGGCGACATCGGCGCGGGAGCGCGCACGCCGGGGCCGGTGGCCAGCGGTGCTCGCGGCTCCGTGGTCCCGAGGAGCGTCTCAGCCGATGGCACCCTCGGCGCGCAGGGCTGCGATCTCGTCGGCGCCGAGGCCGAGATCGGCTTCGAGGACGGCATCGGTGTGCTCGCCGATCCAGGGCACTCGGGTCTCGGGACCCTCGGCGACCTTCGACATCTTCACCGGGTTGCCCGGGATGAGGACGGGGTCGGGCACCCCGTCGGTCCGGGGCATCTCCACGAGCATGTGGCGTGCGGCGACGTGGGGGTCGGCGATCACCTCGGGCGCGCTGAAGCTCGGCCCCGCCACGAGTCCGTTCGTGTTGAGCACCGTGGCCGCCTCGAGCTTCGTCATCCCGGCCGCCCACGACTCGATGGCGGGCCGGATGACGGTGTCGAGGTGCTCCACCCAACCCGCGCGGGTCGCGAAGCGGGGATCACCGAGCCAGTCTTCGTGGCCGATGAGCGTGGCGAGCCGCTCGAACTGGTGCTCCCGCCCGACCTGGAGGATGAAGAAGCCGTCGCTCGCGCGGAAGCCGTCCATGATGAGGTTGGCGTTGCGGCCGCCGTCCTGGAGCCCCATCGACCAGAAGTTGGTCACCAGGTCGGTCATCGCCACGACCGAGTCGAACATGGCCACGTCGACGTACTGACCCTCACCGGTGCGCTCGCGGTGGATCAGGGCCGAGAGCACGCCGATGACGCCGAAGATCGCGCTCGAGATGTCGCCGAGCGCGCCCACCGGTGCGGCCACCGGCGGCTCGTCGCCCCACTTGTAGGCGTAGATCCCCGACATCGCCTCGGCGATCGGCGCGTACGCACCCCATCCGTCATAGGGAGACGGCGCCATGTTCCCGAAGCCCGAGACCGAGAGGTAGATCGTGCGGGGCGCCACCGCGGCGACGGCCTCGTAGTCGAGACCGAGACGCTTCATCGTGCCGCCCTTGAAATTCTCGGCCACCACGTCGTAGTGCGGCGCGAGGGCGAGGATGAGCTCCTTGCCCTTCGGGTGCTTGAGATCGACGGTGATGCTGCGCTTGTCGAGGTTGTTGCGCAGGAAGGTGGCACCGGCGCGCTGGCCGTTGGGGTCGGTCATCGCGGGGAGCGATCCCCGTCCCGACTCGCCCGCCCCGGGCTGCTCGACCTTCACGACGTCGGCACCGAGCCGGGCGAGGAGCTGCGTGCCGTAGGGGAGGGCCTGCATCTGCTCGATGGCCAGGACGCGCACCCCGTCGAGGGGCTTGCCGTACCGCTGGGCCTCCGCGTTCGCTACCTCTCCGAGTCTCATCGTCGCACTCCCTCGGCGCCGGGATACCCGGCGCCGCCCTGCGGGCCGGTCGTTGCTCGGTGCCTCATCGTCGCACTCTACGAAGGAACGGCGAGCGGGGCGAAGCGACGCCCGGCAGGCGTGACGAGGGCGTCAGTTACACTCCGGATCATGCGAGGGATCATTGCTGCCGGGGGTTACCTGCCGTATCGCCGCCTCGACCGTGCGGCCATCTCCCAGTTCCTGGGGTCGGGCGGCGGGCGCGGGTCGCGCACCGTCGCGTCCTACGACGAGGACACCACGACGATGGGCGTCGAGGCCGGGCGCGCGGCGCTGCGGAGCGCACCGGCGGGCCTGGCGCCCGACGCCCTGTGGTTCGCGACCGTCGACCCGGCGTACCTCGACAAGACGAACGCCACCACGATCCACGCCGCGCTCCGTCTCGAAGCCGACGTCGCGCTCGACTTCGGCGGCGCGGCCCGCTCCGCCGTCGGGGCGCTGAGGGCCGCGCTGGGCGCGGGTGGCTGCGTGATGGTGGTGTCGTCGGACATCCGAACCGGCCAGCCGGGCAGCGCCGACGAAGCCGGGGGCGGCGACGGAGCGGCCGCGCTCGTCGTCGGTGACGACGGCCACGGACCGGTGATCGCCGAGTACCTGGGGGGTGCGTCGGCGACGGAGGAGTTCATCGACCGGTGGCGGGTGCCCGGCGAGAGCCAGTCGGGGAGCTGGGAGGAGCGCTTCGGTGAGACCCAGTACCTGCCGCTCGGCGAGGACGCGTGGAAGCGGGGCCTCGACGCGGCCGGCGTGGGGGCCGCCCAGGTCGACCACCTGGTCGTGAGCGGGTTGCACGCCCGGGCGGTGCGGTCGATGGTCGGGCGCCTCGGTGAGGCGAAGGGTGCGGTCGTCGACGACCGCACCGCCACGATCGGGAACCCCGGTGCCGCGCAGGTCGGGCTCCTGCTCACCGATGTGCTGGAGCGCGCCGAGCCCGGGCAGGTCATCGCGGTGCTGTCGCTCGCCGACGGCGCCGACGTGCTCGTGTTCCGCACCACCGACGCGATCGCGTCGTGGACCCCGAGTCGCACCGT
This sequence comes from Acidimicrobiia bacterium, assembly GCA_045862935.1. Classification (GTDB taxonomy): domain Bacteria; phylum Actinomycetota; class Acidimicrobiia; order IMCC26256; family PALSA-555; genus CAIUKV01. The sequence continues at coordinate 7,999 of BTUT01000031.1, read as the reverse complement.
CGCCGCTCAGGCCGCGTGGGGCGAGCCGATCGGCTACGGCAAGTTCCTCGCCTGGCGGGGCACGTTGTCGGTCGAGGGCCCGCGGCGCCCGCCACCGCCGCGCATCTCCGCCGCGGTGAGCGCACGAACGCGCGAGTACAAGTACGCGTTCGTCGGATCGAAGGACCGCTCATCCGGGGCGCTGCACCTGCCGCCGGCCCGGGTCTCGCGCGAGGGCGACGCGCTCGACGACATGGACGCCACCCCGATGAGCGAGATCGCGGGCACCATCGCCACGTTCACGATCGACCGGATCGCCTACTCCCCGAGCCCGCCGATCGTGTTCGCCGTGGTCGACTTCGACGGCGGCGGCCGTCTCCCCGTGGAGCTCTGCGACCTCGACGCCGAGGCGCTGAAGATGGGCGATCGGGTGGAGCTCACGTTCCGTCGGCTGTTCACCGCCGAAGGCATCCACAACTACTTCTGGAAGGCACGTCCAGTCCGCAGCTAACGCACGACGTGCGTCCCACCGCCGCGCATGCGTGCGTTGGGACGCACCTCGGTCATCGGAGGGAACTCATGGGCTCGCACGGGATCAAGGACAAGGTCGCCATCGTCGGGATGGGGTGCACGTCGTTCGCCGAGCACTGGGACAAGGGTGCCGACGACCTCCTCATCTGGGCGGCCAACGACGCGTTCGAGGTGGCCGGGCTCGACAAGGAGCAGATCGACGCCTACTGGTACGGCACGGCGATGTCGGGGAGCTCGGGCCTCGGGGTCGCGCGCCCGATGCACCTCCACAACAAGCCGGTGACCCGGGTCGAGAACATGTGCGCCACCGGGGGCGAGGCGCTGCGCGGAGCGTCGTACGCGGTGGCGTCGGGGGCCTACGACGTGGCGATGGCCATCGGCGTGGAGAAGGTCAAGGACGGTGGCTACCAGGGCCTGGCCGGCGCGGCCGGGCGCCCGCCGACCGACGGCACCGAGCGTTCGCTCACTGCGGCCGCGATGTACGCCATGTGCGTGCCGGCCTACGGGGCCAAGTACGGCGTCGACGACGCCACGATGCGAGAGGTGCTCGCGCACATCTCGTGGAAGAACCACTACAACGGCGCCCGGAACTCGCGTGCGCAGTTCAAGAAGGAGGTCACCACCGAGACCATCTGCAACTCGCCGCTGATGGCGGGCACGTTGCGGGTGTTCGACTGCTCGGGGGTGGCCGACGGCGCGTGCGCGGCGATCGTCGTGCGTGCGGAGGACGCGTACAAGTACACCGACAAGCCGGTGTTCGTGAAGGCACTGTCGTTCGTTGCCGGGAACGCGTCGGGCAACGCCGACCCCGACTACGACTACACCTACTTCCCCGAGATCGGCGCGGCCGCGGCCGATGCGTACTCGCAGGCGGGCATCACCAACCCGCGCGAGCAGATCGCGATGGCCGAGGTGCACGACTGCTTCACGCCCGCCGAGCTCATCATCATGGAGGAGCTGGGCTTCGCGGAGCGCGGCACCGCGTGGAAGGAGGTGCTCGCCGGCACCTTCGACCTCGACGGCGACATGCCGGTGAACCCCGACGGTGGCCTGAAGAGCTTCGGGCACCCGGTCGGTGCGTCCGGTCTGCGGAAGATCTTCGAGTGCTACACGCAGCTGCGACGCGAGGCGCCACCGGAGCGCACGATCAAGACGATCGACCGGGGCCTGGCGATGACCCAGGACCTCGGCGGCTACCCGGGCGAGATGGTCGCCATGTGCTCGATCTGGGGCACCGAGCTCGACTGATCTGTTCCCAGGGGTGCCCGCCTCGCGGTCGCTCGTTCGACCGGGCGCTACGCGCGCGGTCGGGTTCGTCTCGCTCGCTGCTCGGCGGGGTGCCCGCCTCGCGGTCGCTCGTTCGACCGGGCGCTACGCGCGCGGTCGGGTTCGTCTCGCTCGCTGCTCGGCGGGGTGCCCGCCTCGCGGTCGCTCGTTCGACCGGGCGCTACGCGCCCATCGCGTGGTAGCCGCCGTCGACGTGGATGATCTCGGCGGTGGTGGCGGGGAAGAAGTCGGACAGCAACGCGACCACGGTCCGGGCCACCGGCTCGGGGTCGCGGAGGTCCCAGCCCAGTGGTGAGCGGGCGTTCCACGCGTCCTCGAACTGCTCGAATCCCGGGATGCTCTTCGCGGCGACCGTGCGCAACGGGCCGGCGGCCACCAGGTTGACCCGGATCCCCTTGGGCCCGAGGTCGCGGGCGAGGTACCGGGCCGTTGACTCGAAGGCCGACTTCGCGACCCCCATCCAGTCGTAGACCGGCCACGCCTTCGTGTTGTCGAAGTCCAGTCCCACGACCGAACCGCCGCCCTCCATCAGCGGGAGCGCGGCCACCGCGAGCGACTTCAGCGAGTAGGCCGACACCTGGAAGGCCACGGCGACGTCGTCCCACGGTGCGTCGAGGAAGCCGCCGCCCAGGCACGACGGCGGTGCGAACCCGATCGCGTGGACGACGCCGTCGAGGTGCCCACCCACGTTGTCGGCGAGGGCGGCGAGGTGCTCGGCGTCGGTCACGTCGAGCTCGACGAGCTTCGGCTCGACGGGGAGACGTCGCGCGGACCGCTCGGTGAGGCTCATGATCCGACCGAACGACGTGAGGACCACCTCGGCACCCTGCTCCTGCGCGACGCGCGCGATCGAGAACGCGATCGAGTCGGTGTTGAGCACGCCGGTGACCAGCACGCGCTTGCCTTCGAGCAGCATCGGGCCTCCCTCGGGCAGGCGAGCCTACAACGGCGAGTTCCCGTGCTTGCGCGACCGCGCGGTCTCGCGCTTCGTCGAGAAGCGGTCGAGGGTCATCGCCAGCACGCGCCGGGTGTCGTCGGCCGCGATCACGTCGTCGACGTAGCCCCGCTCCGCGGCGACGTACGGGTTCGAGAAGCGCGCCTCGTACTCGGCCTCGAGCTCGGCCTGCTCGGCGAGCCGCTCGTCGGGGTCCTCGATGCCCCGGAGCGCACGGCCGTAGAGGATCTGCACCGCACCCGGAGCGCCCATCACCGCGATCTCGGCGGTGGGCCACGCACCGCACCAGTCGTTGCCCAGGCCCTTGGAGTCCATGACGATGTACGCCCCGCCGTAGGCCTTGCGCAGCACGACGCACAGCCGCGGGACGGTGGCGTTCGCGTACGCGTAGACGAGCTCGGCGCCGTGGCGGATCATCCCTCGCCACTCGAGGTCCTTCCCCGGCTCGAAGCCCGGCGTGTCGACGAAGGTGATGAGCGGGATGTTGAACGCGTCGCACCACTGTACGAAGCGCGCTGCCTTCTCCGACGCCTCGATGTCGAGGGTGCCGGCGCGCTGCTGTGGCTGGTTGGCGATGACGCCGACGGTCGCGCCGCCGAGGCGCCCGAGCGCCGTCACGAGGTTGGGTGCATGGTTCGCGCGCAGCTCGAAGCGGGAGTACGCGTCGAGCACGTCGTCGATCACGACGCGCACGTCGTAGGAGGCGGTCGCCCGCACGGGGACGGTCGTGGCAGCCCGCGAGCAGGCACGGTCCACCGGGTCGTCGGCGACGACGCGCGGCGGGTCCTCGAGGTGGTTGGACGGGAGGTACTCGAGCAGGGCCCAGCACGCCTCGAGCGCCGCCTCCTCGTCCGGGACGACCGTGGTGGCGACACCGCTGCGGCGGTCGTGCGCACCCGAGCCGCCGAGGGCGCGGTGGTCGAGGTCGATTCCGGTGAACGCGCGCACGGTGTCGGGCCCGCTCACGTAGGCGAACGCCGACTCCGACATGACCGTGAGATCGGCGAGACCGAGCAGGAGCGCCGGTCCGCTCACACAGGGTCCGATCACGCTCAGCAACGTGGGTACGACGCCGGATGCGTCGGCCAGGGCCTTCGCCACCCGCCCCCATGCGTGGAGTGACGGCACGCCCTCGGCGACGTCGGCTCCCGACGACGCGATCGTGCCCACGACCGGGATCCCGAAGTCGATCGCGTGGCGGATCGCGCGCTCGATCACCTCCCCTTCGGGCGGGCCGATCGCGCCGCGGTGCTTGCCCCCCTCGACCCGGAACGTGCTGACGCCCCGGCCGTCGGGGGCCTTCACCAGTCGGGCGGTCGCGGTGGCGCTGCGGTGGGCCGCGAGCGGAGAGCGGTCGAGCGTCACCCCACGCGCCGCAGCACGAGCGACGCGTTGTGCCCCCCGAACCCGAAGGAGTTCGAGATGGCCGGCTGGGTGCTGATCGGTCGCTCCGAGCCGTGGACGACGTCGAGCGCGATGTCGTCGCCGATGGTGGTCAGGTTCGCGGTGGGTGGCAGCACCTCGTCGCGCAGCGCCAGCAGCGAGATCACGGCCTCGGCTGCACCGGCGCCGCCGATCATGTGGCCGAGCACACCCTTCGGGCTCGTGACCGGCGGCGGTGCGTCACCGAACACCTTGTGGATCGCCTCGGCCTCCGCAGCATCGTTGAGGGGCGTGGACGTGCCGTGCGCGTTGATGTGGCCGATCTCGTGGGGCTCGATGCCGGCGTCGTCGAGCGCGAGCTGCATGCAGCGCGCGGCTCCCACACCGCCCGGGGACGGTGCCGTGATGTGGTAGGCGTCGGAGTTGCGTCCGTAGCCCGCGATCTCGCCGTACACCGTGGCGCCTCGCGCGCGCGCTCGCTCGAGCGACTCGAGCACCAGGAACGCGGCGCCCTCGGCGATCACGAAGCCGTCGCGCTCGGCGTCGAAGGGGCGTGAGGCGTGGGCCGGGTCGTCGTTGCGCTTGCTGAGCGCGCCCATGCGCGCGAACGCCGCGATGGTCACCGCGGTGAACGCTTCCGTGCCGCCGGCGACCACGACGTCGGCCGAGCCGTCGCGGAGGAGTCGTGCGCCCTCGCCGATCGCGTTGGTGCCGGCGGCACACGCGGTCGACACGCAGAAGGCCGGGCCGGTGAACCCGAAGCGCATCGAGATCACGCCCGCGGTCGCGTTGGGCATCATCATCGGCACGAAGAACGGGCTGACCCGGGACGGGCCCCGCAGGTAGAAGACGTGGCAGTTCTCCTCGAGCGTGGTGAGACCGCCCACGCCGGTCGCCGCGACGACCGCGACCCGCTCGGGATCCGCGCCGAGCTCCCCGGCGTGCTCGATCGCGTCGGCCGCGGCGGCGAACCCGAGGTGGGTGACCCGGTCCTGACGACGGACCTCCTTGGGGCCGAAGTAGTCGACCGGGTCGAAGTCCTTCACCTCGCACGCGAACCGGACGTCGAGCGGTGATGCGTCGAAGAGCTCGATCGGTGCACCCATGGACGTCCCGGCGCGCACGGTCGCCCATGCGGATTCGAGATCGGTGCCGGCCGGGCACTTGATGCCCATGCCGGTGACCGCGATCCGCGGCCGTCCCTTCAGATCGAGCAGTTCCTCGCTCATGGCGCGCTCCTGGCGGCTGCGTGTGCGTCGGCGGCCGCTAGGCCTTCGCGGCGACCTTGGCGAGCACCAGGTCGACGGCGTGGCCCACCGTCGCGACGTTCTCGAGATCCTCCTCGGGAACCGAGATGTCGAACCGTTCCTCGAGCCCCATCACGAGCTCCACGAGGTCCAGGCTATCGGCGTCGAGATCCTCTTTGAACCGGGCATCCTCGGTCACGGCGTCCGGCTCCACGCTGAGGACCTCCACGGCGACCTCCCGCAGGGCCGCGAGTGCTTCGTCCCGCTCCATCGTTCGTCTCTCCTGTCTTCGGTGTGCTGCGAACCGTCAGTGTCCCATGCCGAGGCCGCCGTCGACCGGAACGAGGGCGCCCGTCACGTAGCCCGCGGCATCGGAGCACAGGAAGGCTACGACCGCCGCCACGTCTTCGGGGGTTCCGAGGCGACCCAGCGGCACGGTGGCCTCCATCGCGGCACGCCACTCGTCGGGCATGGTGTCCGTCATCGCGGTCACGATAGGCCCGGGGGCGACGACGTTGCAGGTGACGTTGCGCGACGCCAGCTCCCGGGCGACGGCTCGCGAGAGACCGAGCAGGCCGGCCTTGGCTGCGGAGTAGTTCGCCTGGCCGGGGGCGCCGAGGTGGCCGCTGACCGACGACACGTTCACGATTCGGCCGAATCGGGCTCGCATCATCTTCGGGGCCGCGCGGCGGATGGTGTGGAAGGCGCCGCTCAGGTTGGTGTCGAGGACCACGTCCCACTGGTCGTCGCTCATCCGTGCCAGGAGGCCGTCCTTGGTGATCCCGGCGTTGTTGACCAGGATCTCGACCGCACCGAACGCCTCCTCGACCGTGGTGAACGCGGCGTCGACCGCGTCGGCGGCGCACACGTCGAGCGCGACCGCCAGGCCTCGGCCTCCGGCCGCGTCCACGGCCTGCGCGGTCGCGGCGGCGGCGGCACCATCGCTCGCGTAGCCGCACGCGACCCGGTGGCCCACCCGGCCGAGCTCGATCGCGATCGCGCGGCCGATGCCCCGTGAGGCGCCGGTGACCAGGGCGGTGCGCGGTGCCGGTGTGCTCACGCCCGGCCCCACCGCACGACCGCCGAGGCCCACGACATCCCCGCACCGAACCCGCTCATGAGGACCAGGTCGCCGTCACGGAACCGGCCCGCGTCGGCCGCCTCGCTCAAGGCGAGCGGCACCGACGCAGCCGACGTGTTGCCGAAGCGGTCGATGTTGACGATCGTCTTCTCCCGTTCGATGCCGAGGCGGTTCGCCGCAGCCTCGATGATCCGGAGGTTCGCCTGGTGGGGGATGAACCAGTTGACGTCGTGGGCGCCGACCCCCGCTCGCTCGAGCGCGAGCTTGGCCGAGTCCACGACGGCGCGCACCGCCCGCCGGAACACCTCCTGACCCTGCATCTTGATGTACTGGAGCCCCTCGTCGATGGTGTCGGGGGTCGCCGGGAGGCGGCTCCCACCCGCGGGGATGCCGAGCAAGCCGGTCGCGGAGCCGTCGCAGCCCATGTCCCAGCCGAGGATGCCGGGACCGTCGTCGGTGGTGGGCGCGAGGACCACCCCGGCAGCGCCGTCGCCGAAGAGGATGCAGGTGCCGCGGTCGCGGGGGTCGACGATGCGCGACAGCGTCTCGGCGCCGATCACGAGGACATGCCCCAGGTTGCCTGCCTGGAGCAGGGCTGCGCCGCTGACCAGGGCGTAGATGAAGCCCGCGCAGCCGACGTTCATGTCGAACGACCCGCAGCGCAGGCCGAGGCCGTCGCCCACGAAGGCGCCGGTGTGGGGGATCGGCTGCTCCGGGGTGGCGGTGGCGATCACCAGGAGGTCGATCGCATCGGGGAGGAGACCGGCGCTCTTGATCGCGGCCGCGCCGGCCGCGACGGCCAGGCTGGCGGTGGTGTCGTCCTCACCGGCGATCCGCCGCTCGCGGATCCCGGTCCGCTCGACGATCCATTCGTCGCTGGTCTCGACCCGGGCCTCGAGGTCGGCGTTGGTGAGCCGGCCTTCGGGGACGGCCGAGCCCCATCCGGCGATGCTGGCTCGCATCATCGTCTCCCGTGCTCGGCCGCGCCGTGTCGGGGGCGGTCGGGTCGGGGAACGCTGGTCGCCGCGATGGCGGTCTCGCGTTCGTCCATCTCAGACGCGGAGCCAGGCGATCGGCTGCCCCTCACGGATGCGCTCGCCGGGGTGGGCGAGCATGCCGACGAGCCGCCCGGCGAACGGGCTCTCGACCGGTGTGGACGTCCCCGGGCCGTCGAGCATGCCGACAGTCTGCCCGCGCGTGACCTGGGAGCCCTCACCCAGATCGACGGGTCGGAACGTCCCGACGGTCGGCGCGACGATCATCCGCTCCGGGACGAGCAGGCCTTCACCGTGGTCGATCAGGGCTTCCATCACGAGCGAGCCTCCGCGAGCAGATCGAGGTCGTCCGGGGTCGCGACGTTCACGACGCCGACTTCGGGGATCGTCCGCTTCGCGAGCCCCGCGATCATCGAACCGTGGCCCACCTCGAGGAGCGACGTCGCACCGAGCGCGGCCATCGCTTCCAGGGAGGTGCGCCAGCGTACGGGGACGCGCACGTGCTCGGGGAGCCGCTCACGCCAGCCGTCGCCGTCGTCGT
>BTUT01000030.1:0-13820 GCA_045862935.1 Acidimicrobiia bacterium | reverse complement strand
GCACGCCGGTGGTGGTCTCCTCGGTGACGCCCTTGATCCCGCCCGCGATGGCGTGCCACGCGCGCGGGTCCTCCGCGAACACGCGCTCCATCATGGTGAGGCACTCGCGCCAGTCCTCGGGGTCGTTCGCCTCGGCCGCGGGCACCGCGCCGTCACGCTCGAACTCCACGCCCTTGTGCACGACCAGCGTCGCGTCACCACCGTCGTCGAGGATCATGTTGGGGCCACGACCGTCGGGCCAGCGCAGCGCCTTCTCGGTGCACCACCAGTACTCCTCGAGTGACTCGCCCTTCCAGGCGAACACGGGGATGCCACGGACGGCGAGCGCCGCGGCTGCGTGGTCCTGGGTGGAGAAGATGTTGCACGACGCCCAGCGCACCTCGGCGCCCAGCTCGACGAGCGTCTCGATGAGCACCGCCGTCTGGATCGTCATGTGGAGCGAGCCGGTGATGCGCGCGCCGGCGAGCGGCTCCGCCGCGCGGTGGCGCGAACGCAGGGCCATGAGCCCGGGCATCTCGTGCTCCGCGAGCTCGATCTCCTTGCGGCCGAACTCGGCCAGGGACAGGTCGGCGACCTTGAAGTCGTCGGTGGTCGACGACGCGTTCGTCGAGAGGTCGGTGGTCATGCGCGATGCTCCTGCTCGTGGGGCCGTCGTTCGCTCGGTGACTGACAGATGGGACCGGTCTCCGACGCGCCGCCACCGCCGCGGAGCGGGTGTGGGGTGCGTTGGAGTCGGCCCGGATCACCGGGTGACAGCCACGAGGGGGCCCGACCGGTGACGATGGTAACCGGTGCTACGCCGGCTCGCCGCGCACGAGCGCCTTGAGCTGGTCGATGGCGTCGATCGGACCGGGGTCGACATCGTTCGCGAGCGCGAGGTACACGCTGGTCCAGTCGCCGACGTAGATGAGGTCGAGCAGCTGCGCGAGGCGCCCCTCCCCCCCTGCCTCGACGGTGAGGACCTGTACGACGCACTCCTCGACGAGCGCCCGAGTGGCCGCGGCGCGGCGCGCCAGGCGCGGATCCTCGAGTCCTTGGGCCAGCTCGACGAGCGTGAACACCTGGCGCGTGACGTCCCCGTGCTGGCCCCAGCCGCAGATCTCGTTGTGGTCGAGCTCGGGGTGGTGATTGGAGAAGGCCGGCGCCTTCGCGTTCTCGTTGACGGACTGCTTCCAGCGCATCGCCGCCACCGCACCCAGGCCGCCCACCCCGTAGATCACCGGGATCGTGCGCTCGATCCGGCGTGCGAGCTCGCGCGCCGGGTTGCGCACCCCTTCGACCTCGGGAGAGCACTCGTCGCGGCGGCGAGCGAGCTGCTCCTGCGCCTTCACCAGGCCCGCGTGGGCCTCGGGGAGCATGCCCGCCCGGAACAGGGTCACGATCGCCGGCGCGAGCATCGCTCCGAGGCCGAAGCGCGGGCCGGGGATGTCACCCGGGACCGGGAAGTGGGCCAGCGCGTGCTGGCGCCCGATCACCTCGAGCTCGCCGCCGCCGCCGACGGTGACCAGCCGCGCGCCGGCGTCGACCGCACCGCGCGCCATCCCCACGGTCTCCTCCGTGTTCCCGGTGAACGACACCGCGAACACGAGGCTGCGCGGACCGATGAACGCGGGTGTCCGGTACTGCTTGAGCACCACGACGGGGACCGGCAGCGTGGCCGTGCCCACGGCGACGACGACGTCGCCGACGATGCCCGAGCCGCCCATCCCGCAGAACACGATGTGATCGACATCGGCGGGAGCCGGGAGGTCGACACCGGCGAGCACCCGCGCGGCGTCCTCGTGCGCCGCGGCGAGCTGCTCGGGCCAGCGCCGCAGGCCTTCGAGCACCCGCAACGAGTCGACGCTCACCTCAGGCCTCGAAGGTCGGGCGGATGCCGTCCGCGGTCGCCTTCGCGAGCAACCGCTCGTGCTCGGCGTCGTCGACCGCCTCGGCCTCGTCGATCAGCATGATCGGGATGTCGTCGCGGACCGCGTAGCGGCGGTGGAGCCGCGGGTTGTAGAGCGCGCCCTCGTCCTCGAAGTAGAGCAAGGGCCCCTTGTCGTCCGGGCAGGCCAGGATCTCGAGCAGCTTCGGGTCCAACGCCACGTCGGTCGCCACCTCTCTCGTTCGGTGCGGTCGGGGTCAGTCTGCCTCGCCGCCGACGATCCCGAGGACCTCCTCGGTGCGGGCTGCGCAGGTGGCGGCATCGTCCGCCTCGACGTTGAGCCGCAGGAGCGGCTCGGTGTTGCTCGGGCGCAGGTTGAACCACCAGTCGTCGAACTCGACCGTGAGCCCGTCGAGACGGTCCTGGCGCCCGGAGGCGAACGCCCGCGCGACGATCTCGATGACCGCGACCGGATCCTGCACGCGCCGGTTCACCTCGCCCGACGCGGCGTACCGCTCGAAGGGCTTGCGCAGCTCGGAGAGGGGCACGGCCGACTTCGACAGCTGCTCGAGCACGATGAGGGCGGCGATGATGCCCGAGTCGGCGCGGAAGTTGTCGCGGAAGTAGTAGTGGGCCGAGTGCTCGCCGCCGAACACGGCGTCGGTCTCCGCCATCACCGCCTTGATGAACGAGTGCCCGACGCGACTCCGCACCGGGGTGCCGCCGGCCTCCCGGATGACCTCCGGAACGGCCCGCGAGCAGATCAGGTTGTGCACCACCACACCGCCCGGCTCCCGTTCCAGGATCGCCCGGGCCAGCATCGCGGTGGTGGTCGAGCCCGACACCGGCACGGCGCGGTCGTCCACCAGGAACACCCGGTCGGCGTCACCGTCGAACGCGAGCCCGACGTCGGCGGACACCGCCACGACCTCTCGCTGGAGATCCCGCAGGTTGTCGGGGTTGATGGGGTCGGCGGGGTGGTTCGGGAAGGTGCCGTCGAGCTCCGCGAACAGCATCGACAGCTCCATCGGCAGGCCCGAGAACACCGCCGGGACGATCAGGCCACCGACCCCGTTCGCGGTGTCCGCGACCACTCGCAGGGCACGCAGCTCGGCGAGGTCGACGAAGGACCGGACGTGGCTCACGAAGGGCCCCATGAGGTCGCGACGCTCCACGCGTCCGGTCTCCTCGGCCCGCTCCAGGAGGCCCTCGGCCACGACCGCCTTCACCTGGAGGAGCCCGGTCTCCTCACCGACCGGCGCCGCACCCGCGCGGCAGAGCTTGATGCCGTTGTACTGGGCGGGGTTGTGGCTCGCGGTGAACATCGCCGCGGGTGCATCGAGGCTGCCCGCCGCGAAGTAGACGAGGTCGGTGGACGCGAGGCCGAGGTCGACGACATCGGCCCCCGCGAGGCGCGCCCCGTCGACGAATGCCTCGACCAGGGGCTCCGACGACGGGCGTGCGTCGCGCCCCACGAGGACCCGGTGCGCGCCGGTGAAGCCCACGAAGGCGTTGCCCACCAGCCGGGCGACGGTTTCGTCGATCTGGTCGGGGTAGACCCCCCGGACGTCGTAGGCCTTGAAGATCGCGTCGAGCACGGCAGGCGACGGCGCTGTGGTCATGCGGGTCCTCGGAGAGTCGAGCAGCGGGGGACGCGGCGTCGGGCGCCCAGAGCGCGATCGGGCGCTCGATCAGGCGCCCGGCGACCCGGCCATGGTAGTCGCGGGGTCTGCGTCACCCGGGTTGGTGGCGCGACCGGCTTCGGCCCGATGCCGGCGACCCCACCACACCAGGGCACCCAGGCCGGCGATGCCCACCAAGGTGAGGAGCCGCCCGAGCCACTCCGCCGGAGTGGTCCCGTAGCGCAGCGTCACGTGCTTCTCGGTCGGCACGACGACCATGAAGTTGGGCGTGGCGCGGTAGGGCCCCTCGGCGCCGTCCACCCGCCAGTTCGGGAAGTACGACGCCTTGACGAGCACCGGAACGCCGACCCGGTCCACTTCGAAGCTGATCGAGCTCGTGCCGGCCTCGACGTTGCGCACCTTGGCGGGGCGGATGGCCCGGCGCGCGAGCGTCAGCGCCTCCGCCCCATCGGCGCGCCGCCACCCGTCGGGTCCGTCCGCCACCACGGGCCGGTCGAGCTGGTCCGGGAACCACCACCACGGCACCGCGATCTGCTGCTCCCAGCCGTCGGGATCGGGCGGCACGCCCTCCGCGATCACCGGCTCGTAGGCGAGCCCCTGGACCAAGGGGGCGTCGGCGACGCGGTAGATGCTCCAACCGAGCGGTGCGGCCCCGTCGCGGTCGGGTGACGTGGCGACCCGCAGCAGTCGTGCGTCCGCGTCGGCCTTGGCCTTGGTGACCGGGTTGTGGGCGATGAAGTAGTTCACACCCAACGCCTGGAGGTAGCGGACCCCGATGTCGAAGCTCTGCTGGTCGCGGTACGGGATGCCGCGCACCGGGTTGGAGCCCTCCCCCGGGGCGACGAGCGCGGCGACCGTCTCGAAGTGGTACGGCGTGGTGGCCGACGCCTCGAAGTACACCCCCTCCATCGTGGTGATCCGCCCGTGCGTCCAGTACGGGATGAGCATGAGCGCGAGCGGTGTGCCGTACTTGTCCACCGACGGACCGCCCTCCCACAGCGATCGCCCCGGGGGGAGCTCGGCGAGCGCATCGAGGAGCGCGCGGTACTCGGGCCACTGCTTGCCCACCGCGACGATGTTCTCGTAGACGCACAGCGGGGGGTTGCCGTCGTCGGCCGGGATGGTGGCCAGGGAGGATCCCCCGGTCGCGCACGGCGCCGAGTAGGTGCCCGAGATCTCGTTCTCCGTGTTCTCGTAGCCCGAGAAGTTCCACTTGGCCCAGTAGGGCAGGAAGCCCTTCGCATCATCGATCTGGGCCATGGCCCCGATCGCGAGCGCGGCGGTGAGGGCGAGCATCACGGCGAGCGCGGTCGCTCGCTCCGCGACGCTGCGGCCCCGAGCGACCGGCGCGGGCGGCCCTCCGGGGACACCGTCCGGACCGACCGTGGCCGCTTCCAGACCAGAGGCACCGTCCGGGCCGACCGTGGTCGGTGGCGGGCCGGAGGCACCGTCCGGGCCGACCGCGGCCGCTGCCGGGCCGGAGGCACCGTCCGGTCCGACCGCGGTCGGTGGCGGGTCCGGAAGGAGGTCGAGCGCGACGCGCGCCCGCGAGTCCTCGACGGCCCGCCAACCGCGCCCCGCGAGCCAGCCCGCGCCTCGGATCAGCTCGGCGACCCCCACGGCCATGAGGAGGTGGACGCCGATGTACCAGAACGACAGGAGCCGCAGGTTCCAGACGTGGGTGCCGAGGTCGGTCCAGAACCGGAAGGCCAGACCACACACGGCGGTGAGGACGAGCACCACGAAGGTGGAGCGCCGCAGCATCCCGATCGCCGCCACGATCGCCACGGCGCAGAGCAGGTACGCACCCCACCGGTACGGCTGCCATCCGTCGAACCCGAAGAAGTACGACGGGAACAGGTAGTCGGTGAAGCCCTGGCCAGCGGGCGCGTCGAGCCCGATGGGCCCGTAGCGCATGTTCGTGGTGTAGGGCATCGTCGCGAGCAACGGGAGCACCCAGAAGGCGCTCAGCAGCACCCCGGTCCCTCCGATGGCGACCGCGCGCCCGAGGTTGGCCAGCGGCCGGCGGAACAGCCAGACGGCGAACGCGCCGATCCCCGCGAAGATGCCGACCACGAGGTGGCTGAGGAGGCACAGCGCGAGGAGGACCGCCGGGAGCCAGAGGCGCCGCTCGGCGCGCAGCGCGGCGGCGAGCGTGCCGAAGAAGAACAGTGCGAACGCGATCGCGAGCGTGAACGAGAACTCGCCGGCGAGCGTGCTCGCGAGGTTGCCGCCCATGATCCGCTGGTTGAACGCGATCGCCTTCGCGGCTTCCGACTCGCCCGGCGCCCCGGTGAAGAACAGGAACGACGTCACCGCCACGGCGAAGGCTGCGGGAGTGGGGTTCGGCGCCCGGATCCCCTTGGCGAACACGTACGCGCCCGCCGGCACGAGCACCGGTCCGAGCACGACGACGAGCTTGAACGCGACGTTGTAGGGGACGAAGCCGTCGAGCCCGACGATCGCGAGCGCCGGCACCGGGAAGTAGTACTGACCGGCCGGGAACCCGGCGTAGAAGTCGGGAGACCACCCGGCCACGCGCCACGGGAGCAGGTGGTCGCGCAGGAACGCCGGCCACCACACGTGCGCGCCCATGTCGCCACCGGCCGGTGTCGAGTCACGCAGGACCAGCTCCGGCTGGAGCTGGACGAACACGTAGACGCAGCACGCCGCGAGGATCACGAGACCGAGCCAGTCGTCGAGGCGGAACCACCACGACTGGCGCGCCGAGAGCCACGCCCCCGCGCGCGCGACGCGTCCCGGGGCCGTGGACGCGGTGCTCCGCTCCTCCGCGAACTCCGGCTGGGGCGCGTCGAGCTCCGCGGACGTCGTCACCCGCGCAGTCTCGCAGGCCTACCGCCGGGCGCGACCGCGTGTGGGGGCGCGCCGGCTCAGGTCGTCGGGGTCAGGGCCGGGCGAGGTCCAGCACGTGATCGAGACCGACGGGGCCGTCGAGCGACTCCCACCGCTGCGCCTCGCACCGGCCGCAGCGACGGAAGGTCACGGGCGCGCCCCCCACCTTCATCCGGATCTCGATCAACGACGGATTCGCGCACGACGAACAGCGCATGACGGCCTCCCAGCGGTCCCAGACGTTGCCCGCCGGGGTATCGGCAGACCGGGGTCTCGACTTGAGCCCCCCCCGAGGGACGGCCGGCGGGATCGGCCCGGCAGGTCGGCCCGGCAGATCAGCCCGGCAGATCAGCCAGACAGGATCAGCCCAACACGAGCGCGACCGCCGAGAGGAGGTTGAAGCCCATGTGCAACAGCACCGACCGGCTGAGGTCGCCCGTCCTCGACGCCTGGTAACCCGAGATCAGGCCGAGCAGCAGCAGGCCGGGGACGACGTAGTACGAGCCGGGGTCACCCACGACGTGGATGCCCGCGAACACCGCGGCCGACACGAAGACGGCCACGGGCGTCGAGCAGCGGCGCTGGAGGCTCCGCAGCAGCACCCCCCGGAACAGCAGCTCCTCGACCACGGGCGCGACGAGGACGATGCCGAGGAACAGCAGCACGAGCCCGACGCCACTCGCGTCCTCGACCGTCTTCGACACCTGCTGGGCCGATTCGTCGAGATCGGCGAGCTCCGCGATCGGGCGGAGGAGCACGGCCGCCCCGATCGACCAACCGGCACCGGCGGCGATCCAGCCCAGCACCCGACCGGGGTGCATGCGGTCGAACGGCCACACGAGGCCGAAGTCCCGCCCGAGCGATCCCTGGCCCTTGGCCTTCGAGATCCAGATCAGCGCGAGCACGATCGCGAGGTTCTGGAGCAGGAGCGCGGCGAGGATGAAGCGCGCCGGCTGATCCGCCGCGTCGACCCCGGGCTCGGCGAGCGGGAGCGCGAACAGCGAGCCGACGAGTCCGGCGAGCCAGGCGAGGAGCGCGTCGGGGATCCCCCACCGGACGCGCGAGGGTGCCCCCGGCAGCCGACGAGGTTCCACGGCGCCGATGCTACGCGTGACCCGGAGGGGGCCGGTGGGCCCTAGCATGGTCGGACCCTCCCGAGGAGCAGGCGATGAGCGAGCGTGGAGCTCGTCGGACACCCCGACGAGCAGCGAGCGAGGCCGGCGTGGCCCGGCGGCGGAGCCGCCACGAGCAGGCTTCATGAGTCGCCCCCCGTCCGACCCGCCCCCGGGTCGGCGCCCCGAAGGTGGTCCCGGCGGTACCGGCGGTCAGGGAGGTCCCGGCGGACAGGGCGGCCGCGCCGACGGTCGCCCTCCGGGCTCGTCGTGGGTGCGCTTCCTGCCGTGGGTGCTCGTGGCGCTGCTCGTCGCGGTGTTCTTCGTGCCGAGCCTCTCCGACCGGAACTCCGACGCGAAGGAGCTCACCTACTCCCAGTTCGTGAACAAGGTCGAGGCGGGTCAGGTCGAGAAGGTCACGTTCAACAAGTCGAACGGCGACATCAAGGGTGAGTTCCGGGGAACGGTCGACGGCGCCGACACCTTCGTCACCGACGGGCCCAACGACGACCTGCCCGAGAGCACGCTCGAGCTGCTCGACGACCAGGGCGTGACCCTCGAGTACACGAGCGATCAGCCCAACATCTTCCTCGACAGCATCCTCCCGCTGATGCTGCCGATCCTCGTGATCGTGGGCCTCTTCGTCTGGATGATGCGCCGGGGAGCGTCCCAGGCCACCGGGCTCATGAGCATCGGGCGCAGCCGGGCGAAGGTGTACTCCACGGAGAAGCCCAAGACCCTCTTCGACGACGTCGCCGGCTACGGGCCGGTGAAGGCCGAGATCGCCGAAGTGGTCGACTTCCTGAAGCACCCCGCGAAGTTCAAGGAGATCGGCGCGCGCATCCCGAAGGGCGTGCTGCTCGTCGGCCCACCCGGTACCGGCAAGACGCTCATCGCCCGCGCCGTGGCCGGTGAGGCCGGCGTGCCGTTCGTGTCGGTCACGGGCTCCGACTTCATGGAGATGTTCGTGGGCGTGGGCGCCGCTCGCGTGCGCGACCTCTTCCAGACCGCACGGAAGCAGGCGCCGGCGATCATCTTCGTCGACGAGATCGACTCGATCGGCCGCAAGCGGGGAGCGGGCCTCGGCGGCGGCCACGACGAGCGCGAGCAGACGCTCAACCAGATGCTGGTCGAGATGGACGGCTTCGAGGCGACCGAGGGCATCGTGATGATGGCCGCCACCAACCGGCCCGACGTGCTCGATCCCGCCCTGCTGCGCCCCGGCCGCTTCGACCGCCAGATCGTGGTGCCGCTGCCGACCCAGGACGAGCGGGTCGCGATCCTCACGGTCCACATGAGGAACAAGAAGATGTCCGAGGACGTCGACATCGACATCGTGGCCCGGGGCACCCCGGGCATGAGCGGTGCCGACCTCGCGAACCTCGTGAACGAAGCCGCGCTGTTCGCGGTGCGGCGCGGCGCCAAGCTCATCCATGCCGAGGACTTCGAGGCGGCACGTGACCGCGTGCTCATGGGCCTCAAGCGCGAGTCGATGGCGCTCACCGACGAGGAGAAGGAGGTCGTCGCCTACCACGAGGGCGGCCACGCGGTCCTCGCCTACGTGCTCGACAACGCCGACCCGGTGCACAAGGTCACGATCCTCCCCACCGGCATGGCGCTGGGCGTCACGCAACAGCTCCCCATGGAAGAGCGCCACATCTACAAGCAGGAGTACATCACCGACTCCATCGTGGTGGCGCTCGGCGGGCGGATCGCCGAGGAGATCGTGTTCGGGCACCTCTCCACCGGTGCGCAGAACGATCTCGTGCGCATCACCGAGCTCGCGCGCCGCATGGCACGCGAGTGGGGCATGTCGGAGCGGATCGGACCGATGGCCTGGGGCAGCCAGGGCCCGGTGTTCCTCGGTGAGGATCTCATGCACACCCGCGACTACTCGGACGAGACCGCACGGGTGATCGACGAAGAGGTGGAGCGGATCCTGCGCGAGGAGGAAGCCCGCGCCCGCAAGATCCTCGAGGAGCACCGGCCGGGGCTCGACGCGGTGGCTCGGGCGCTGCTCGAGCACGAGACGATCCCCGGTGAGGAGGTCGCGCGGCTCGTCGACGAGGCGATGGGGCGCCGGGCGGGTGGGTTCCGCCGCATCCGCCACGCCGACGGCACCGTCACGGAGGTCCGGCCGGCACCGGACGCCGGCATCGAGGGCACGGACGCCCTGCCGGCGCCCACGGCGACTCCCGCCACCGCGCCGGCCACCGCGCCCGCCACCGACGAGCCGTCAGTCCTCGAGCGCGCCCAGTCCCGGTTCGGCGACACTCCCCGGTGATCGCGCGTCGGCGACCGCGGCCCACAGGTCCGTGGCGCTGACCGCACCGACGAAGGCACGCTGCACCACCCCGTCACGGTCGGCAACGAGGATCATGGGCACGGCGGCGATCGCGTAGCGCCGGTGGAGCTCGCGGTCGGCTGTCGCCTCGAGCATGCACGTCGCGACGTCGGCGGTGTCGAGCACCGACACCTTCGGGGCGAGCCCCTCGCACGAGTCGCACGTGCGGGACCAGAAGTACGCGACCAACCAGGGGGCGTCCGGGCGCGGGAAGTCGGCGCGGTCGAGCTGGCGTGGGACCGGGTAGGCCGAGCGGGGCGGAGGCGCCGGACGGCGACGGCGCCTCCCGACGAGCGCGATCGCGAGCACCACGAGGACCACGACCGACGCGATGACGACGCGGCCCGCCACCTCGGGGTCCCTCAGCCGCCGAACGGTACGCCGACCGCGACCGACGTCCCGCCGCCGTACACCTCACGCCCGGCCACGATCGGCCCGTCGGCGGTGACGACCAGCACCTGATCGGGGTCGATGCCCCACTCGTCGAGATCGAAGGCCACGACCTTCCCCGGGGGCACGGCGATCGCCGGGGCACTCGACGGGCCGACCGTGTCGCCGGCCGTGTGGGCCCGCAGCTCGACGGTCACCGGGTGGTCGGCCCGGTTCGCCGCGATCACCGCCGAGCTCGCGCGGAACGGGCTGCCGGCGATCGCCCAGCGGCGCGCCGGTGCCGCCGCGCCGAGCGTCGTCGCCGCGCCGGAGCCCGCGTGCAGGACGGCCTCCGCCACGACCGGTGTGCGGCCGAGCGCGCGGACCACGACCGCGTACGCCGTCCCCGCCGGCACCCGCGCGCTCGGCTCGAAGACCACGACCGACCGCGACGGGACGTCGACGGACTCCGGCGCGAGCACGCCGTCGCCCGACAGCGCGATCGAGACCTCCACCTCCGCCGGCCCCAGACCGAAGTTGGCGATGGCGATCGACCCGGTCGGCGTGGTCGCACCGCTCGCCACCGGGATCGTCCAGCGGCCGCCCGGCGCGGGCACGCCGAGGGAGAGCGCGATCCCACGGTGGCCGTCGGTGCCGTCGAACGCGCGCTGCTGCTCCGCGACGATGCGGCCGGTGCGCGTCCGCACGACGGTCGCCACCCGCTCCTGGCGGGGCACCTGGTCGTGCACCGGGATCGCGACCTTGGTGCGGCGCTCGACCACGAAGCCCTGGAGGGCCTGCGGCTCCTGCACCCCGGCCTCGGTGAGGAACGAGATGTCGACGATGGCGTCGTCGCCGAACGGGTTGAACAGCTCGAGCCACTGCGTCGCACCGCGCGCGGTGCCACCTCCCGCGAAGTACCAGGTGCGCGCGGGCTCGCGTGCGCACGCGCCCATGGCGAGGTCGTTCCCGCTCCGCAGCTCGTGCTCGACGATCGCCGGAGCACCGAGGACCTCCACGAGCACACCGGGGCTCGCGCTCGGTGCGATGCTCGCCACGTCCACCGACTCACGCGCGTACGCGTCGACGGCGATCCGGCGGGTCCGCGGCGTCTCGCCCTCGCCGGGGAACACCGTCACCAGCGCCTCGGCGTCGCGCGCTGAGACGTTGGCGACGAAGACGGTCTCCGTGGCGGCCCCGCCCGACGCTGCCGATCCCGCCGCGCAGTACCACGCGGTCGACACCGCATCCTCCGAAGGGACCACCGGACCGGCGGCGGCGGCGTTCTCCACGGACACGGGAGTCGCGTCGGGCGCACGCCGTTCGAGCGCGACGCCACCGGCGAGCAGTGCGACGAGCACCACGAGCACCGCGACGCGGCCACCGGTGCCGCCGGTACCACCCGGTCGAGGCGTGGCCGGCCCGCCGCCGTTCACGCGTCGCTCCAGAAGTCGTCGTCGAGCGCTTCCCGTCGCCAGCGGTCGCGGGACTCCTCGCGTGCTTCGCGTCGCTCGTGGGCACGGCCCTTGCGCTCCCGCCGGGTCACGGCGTCGGACGGCGCGGCGATCCTCCATGCCGACCGGCGCCGTCCCCGCCAGGCTAGGACGCCGACCAGCAACCACAGCACCGCTTGACCGGTGATCATCAGGGTCGTCGGGCGCTGGTTGTCGTACCCGAGCTCCACCGAGCCCCGGCCGGGAAGGGCGAACGTGTTCGACCACCCGAATCCGACCTGGTGGCGGAGCGGTTCCCCGGTGCTCGCCTGCCAGTGCTCGTCGTACGCCTGGGCCCACAGCACCTCGCCGGGACCAACCGGTGCCTCCCCGAGCGGGGACACTTCGCCGGCGAGGTCGACCCGCAGCGCCGCCGGGATCGGGGCGACGTCACCCGTCGGCACGTCGGCATCCCCGGACGCGATCCCGCGGGCGGGGAACCACGCGGTGTTCTCGTAGAGCACGAGCCCGGGCCCGACCTGGAGCTGCGCGAGGTCGAGCTGGTCGGCCAGGCGCGCCCGCAGACCGGGGATCGGCATCCCGGTCGGCCCGCCCGGGCCGTTGCGGGCCGGGGCCGCGACGTAGCGCACCCCCATCGGGGCGACGAGACGACCGAGACGATTCGTCCGGCCACCGAGCGCGAGCTCGACGGCGTCGACCGCGACGGCGTCGGCGGCGTGCCGCGGTGCCCGGAGCAGCTCGCGAGCCGAACCGGCGCCGTTGGCCGTGAGCGCGTACGCGATGCCGGGGTGCACCGTGAACGGATCGGTCGGGAGCACCGCGGGATCACCGAGCCACAGGATCCGGAACTCCCCCTCCGCGATCTGGTCCGTGGTGAACGACAGTGCGTCCGACCAGCCCGTCTCCGCCGAGTGCCAGCGGCCGTCGACCGCGTCGGCCGCGAACCCGACCGACGCGAGGGCGACCCCCGCTCCCGCGGCCAACGCGACGAGCTGGCGCCAACCGAAGCGGGCCCGCCGCAGCTCGTCGCCGAACGCGCCGATGCCGAGGCCGGCCGCAACCGCCAGACCGAGCGCCGCCGCGACGAGCGCGCCCTCGGGGGCGGGCACGGCGGCGTCGGGCCACAGCTGCGACGGCACGAAGACGGCGCCGATCCCCAAGGCCACCAGGAACCACGCCCGCGCCACCCAGGCGAGGCGCGGGCCGCTCGCGACCACGAGCGCGAAGAGCGCCGCCGCATAGAGACCCCAGCTCGCGATCCCGGCACCCGACGGGCCGGTGTGGAAGCGCATCACCTCGTCGAGCGCCAGGTCGGGGACGCGGAAGGCGAACCCGAACGCCGCCGGATCGTCACGCAGGTCGGTCACGGTGAGCGACCACGGCAGGAGGAGCACACCGCCGAGGACCGCGCCCGCGATCGCCACGAGCAGGCCACGCAGCGCCGCGACGACGTCCCGGCCGGTGCACAGCGATCCGAGCAGCACCGCGACCGCCACGAGCCCGACGAAGAGCAGCGCGGGCGGGAAGAAGGCGACGACGAGGGCGGTGCACGCCGCCAGGCCGAGCAGCGCACGGCGCCGGCGGCCCGTCCAGGCGAGGCCGGCGAAGCCCGCGGCCCGGATGTAGCCGCCGAAGAGGAACGGGGCGAGCGCGAACAGCACCAACGGCCCGAGGCGACCGTTCGCCAGGGCGTTGCGCGCCACGGGGTTGACGCCGTAGAGGATCGCCGCGGTCATCGCCGGGCCCCGGTTGGCTCCGAGCCCCCGCACCACCCGGGATGCGCCGAGAGGACCGACGACGAACACACCGATCACGAGCACCGTCTGCGCGAGCCCGGCGTGGTTCAGCGTCATCGTCGTGAGCCCCGCCATCGCGGCGAGCGACCCGGACGCCGGCGACGGTGCACCGAGACCGGTGTGGTGCCACGCGGAGCCGAAGGCTTCGAGGGTCGAGCGCACTCCGGCCCACGGGACGAGCGTCCCCACCCCCGGCACTCCCCCACTGAGGATCTGGCGCGAGCCCACGGCGAGCGCCACGAGGAACGCGGCGAACGCCAGGGTCCCCGGGTGGCGGAGCCCGTCGGCGAGGGCGTCGATCCAGGTGCGGACGCGATCGCCCATCGACTCCATGCGCTCGTCGGTGTGGTGGTGGGCGAGGAAGGACCGGACGCGGGCGGTC
>BTUT01000029.1:0-13972 GCA_045862935.1 Acidimicrobiia bacterium | reverse complement strand
GCCGACCTCACCCCGGAACTCGAACCTCCGGGCCACGCCCCCGAACCCGGCGAGCGCGCGGGCGGCGTCGGGGAACCCGACGCCGAGCTCCGTGGCGAGCGCCGCCGCCCCGACCGCGTTCAGCGCGTTGTGGTCGCCCGGCACCGGGAGCGAGAACGTCCCGAGCGCCGCGCCGTCGCGGGTGAGCTCGACTCGACTGCCGGTGCGAGCACGCTCGCAACCCACGATCCGGTAGTGCGCCTCCGCGGAGAAGCCGTAGGTGCGCGCGCCGACCCGGGCGGCGATCGCGGCGGCGTTGGGCTCGTCGGCGCAGACCACCCGCGGGCCCGGCACGGAGGAGAGGAACTGCTCGAAGGCTCCGATCAGCGCGTCGAGCGACCCGTAGTGGTCGAGGTGGTCGGCCTCGACGTTCGTGATGATCGCGGCCTCGGCTGCCAGCTCGAGGAACGTGCCGTCGCTCTCGTCGGCCTCCACCACCAGCCACTCGCCCACGTCGTACGCGGCGTTCGTCCCGACCTCGTTCACGTCGCCGCCGATGAGGAACGTCGGCTGCCAGCCCGCCCCGCGCAGCACGAGCGCGAGCATCGACGACGTCGTGGTCTTGCCGTGGCTGCCGGCCACCGCGATGCCCCGCCGGGTGGCGACCAGCGCCCGCAGCGCCTCGGCGCGGCGGTGGACCGGCACACCCCGACGGGTCGCCTCGACGACCTCGGGGTTCGTGGGCGGGATCGCGGTGGACACCACCACGGCATCGACCCCGAGGGGAACCTGGTCGGGCGCGTGCCCCACCCGGGCATCGACGCCGGCGGCGCGCAGCCGGGCGAGCGCCCGCGACTCCTTCAGGTCGGACCCCGACACGGTGTGGCCCATGCGCGCGAGCACGGTCGCGATGGCGCTCATCCCCGCACCCCCGATGCCCACCACGTGGACGTGGCGGGGTGATCGCAGGTCCAGCTCAGCGGCCACGCGCGGCCTCCTCCACGAGGTCCGCGACCCGGGCGGCAGCATCGGGTCGGGCGAGCCCACGCGCGGCGGTCCCCATCGCCTCGAGGCGCGCGGGGTCGCCGAGCAGCGAGTCGAGCTCGCTCGCGAGCCGTGCCCCGTCGCATTCCGCGTCGGGCACGATCACCGCCGCCCCCGCGGCGACCAGGGCGGTGGCGTTCGCGGTCTGGTGATCGCTCGGTGCTCCGGGGAGCGGGACGAGGACCGCGGGTGTGCCCGAGACGGCCAGCTCGGCCACGGTCACGGCACCCGCGCGCGCGACCACGACGTCGGCACGCGCGTACAGCTCGGGCATGTGGTCTTCGTACTCCACCAGCTCGTACACGATCCCATCGTCGTCGCGCTCCACTCGACCCTCGGCGGCTCGCCTCGCCGGCTCACCCGCTCGCACTCCCGTCACCACCGGGCGATCCCGTTCGCCGAGGCACCGTTGGTAGTCGCGTCGGCCGGACACGTGGTGGATCACCACCCGCCGCTCACGCCAGCGCCGCACGAGGTCGAGGGTGGCATCGTTGATCCGCCGGGCGCCGAGGCTGCCGCCGAACACGCCCACCCACGGTGCCGCACCTGCGGGCTCGCGGGGTGCGAAGCCTCCTGCACCGCCCTCCCGGAGGTGCTCGGCGGCGATCTCGCTCCGCACGGGGTTGCCGGTGAGGACGGCACCCCGCAGCGCGGTTCCGGGCAGCGAGGTCGCCGCGCGGGCCCCGAGGGCGACGGCGACCCGGTTCACCAACCCCGGGGCCGCGTTCTGCTCGTGCACCACCACCGGGATCCCCAGCAGGCGCGCCGCCAGCACCCCCGGAGCGGCCGCGTACCCGCCCACGCCGAGCACCACCGCCGGCCGCCACCCGCGCAGGAGGTGCAGCGCCCGAGCGAAGGCGCGCGCGGTGGCACCCGCGGTGCGCAGGTTCTCGAGCAGCGCGCTCGGGCGGATGCTGCGCTGCAGCCCCCGCCCGGGGAGCAGGTCGATGCCGTACCCCGCGGCCGGGACCGCGCGCGCCTCGAGCCCCCGGGCCGAGCCCAGGAAGTGCACGGCGGCTCGCGACCGTCCTCGCCGCACGAGCTCGTCGGCCACCGCGATCGCCGGGTACACGTGCCCGCCGGTCCCCCCGCCGGTGACCACGACCCACGGACGATCACCACCCGGTGGCGCCCGCTCAGCCACGGTGCCGGCCGATGCTGGCGAGCACCCCCGAGGCGAGCATCGTCACCACCAGCGCCGAGCCGCCGAACGACACGAACGGCAGCGGGATCCCCGAGACCGGCAGCAGCCCGGTCACCCCCCCGATGTTGATCGCCGCCTGCGCGGTGACCCACACCGTGATCCCGGTGGCGAGGAGCATGCCGAAGCGGTCGGTGGCCCGCAGCGCGATGGCGATGCCCAGCACCGCGAAGGCGACGAAGAGCGCGAGCACGAGGACACAGCCCACGAGGCCGAGCTCCTCACCGATGATCGAGAAGACGAAGTCGGTGTGTGCGTTGGGCAGGAAGTGCCACTTCGCGCTTCCCGCGCCCAGCCCCACGCCCGTCACCCCGCCCGAGCCCAGCGCGATGAGCGACTGCACGATCTGGTATCCCGCGTTCGAGGCATCCGACGCCGGGTGCAAGAACGTGAGGACCCGGGCCCGCCGGTAGGGCTCGGCGATCGCGAGGATGGCCGCGAGCCCCATGCCCGCCCCGACCAGCGCCCCGATGTGGCGCAGCCGCAGCCCACCCGCGACCAGGATGGACACGGTGATGAGCGCGAGGACCACGGTGGAGTCGAGGTCGGGCTCCACGTACACGAGCGCGCCGAGCGTGCCGAGCACCATGAGCGCGGGTCGCAGCACCGCCCGCCAGTCGCCGATGAGGTCGTGGCGCCGCGCCACGAGGTGGGCCGTGTAGACGAGCACCGCGAGCTTCGCGAGCTCCGAGGGCTGGAAGCGCACCCACCCCAGACCCAACCAGCGGCGCGACCCGCCGACCATGATCCCCACGTTGGGGAGCAGCACCACGGCACACAGCACGGCGGCCGCGACCACGAGCGGGACCGCCCACTGCTGCCAGCGGCGGTAGTCGAGGCGGTAGGCCACGGCGAACGCGACCGCGCCGAGCGCGGTCCACAGCAGCTGACGCTCGAACACGTGCCAGGGCGAGCCGTAGGTCCCCAGCGAGACGACCGCCGAGGCCGAGAGCACCATCACGACGCCGATGACGTTCAGCACCACCACGACGGCGACGAGGAGGACCGCCGGACCCCGGGTCCCGGCCGACGGGACCCCGCGTGCCTGGTCCCCGGCCCGCACCGGCCGTGCCGGCCGTGCCGGCCGTGCCGCCCGGCCGTCGCCGGCTGCACGGGCCCGGGTGCGGGTTCGGGTGACGTCGGGCTGCGTCATCGCCGCACCTCCGCGAGCCGGCCCACCTCGCGGGCGAAGTCGTCGCCCCGCTCGGCGTAGGACGAGTACCAGTCGAACGACGCGCAGGCCGGCGAGAGCAGGACCACCCCGCCGCCGGCCGCACGGGCCTGGTCGCGCGCGGCACGCACGGCTTCGGCCATCGACGAGGCGCGGACGACGGGCACGGCGCCCGCGAACGCGTCCGCCACCTCGTCGGCGGCATCCCCGATCGCGACGACGCCCACGAGGTGGTGCGCCGCGGTCCGGAGCGGGGAGAGGTCGAGGCCCTTGTTACGACCGCCCGCGACGAGCACCACCCGCTCGAAGCCCCGGATCGCAGCCAGCGCCGCGTGGACGTTCGTGGCCTTCGAGTCGTCGACGTAGCGCACGCCGTCGATCTCGGCCACCGTCTGGACGCGGTGCGCGCCGCGAGCGAAGTCCCGCAGCGCGCGTGCGATCCCGTCGGGCGTCGCCCCGACGTCGAGCGCGAGGCACGCGGCCGCGAGCGCGTTCGCGAGGTCGTGGGGTGCGGGGGCGCCGAGGTCGGCGACCGCCACCAGCGGGCGTCCGTCGGCGGCGACGAGCATCCTGCCCGTCGCGTCGTGCACGACGCGTGCGCCGGCCGGGGCATCGTCGACCAGCGTGAACGCCACGGTGCGGCCGCGCGCGTCGCCGGCCAGGGCCGCGACCACCGGGTCGTCGGCGTTGTAGACGAGGAGGTCGCCCGTGTGCTGTCCGGCGAACACCCGCGCCTTGGCCGCCGCGTACCCGGCGAACGTGCGGTGCCAGTCGAGGTGGTCCTCGGCCACGTTGAGGATCACCGCCGCGTCGGGCCGGAACGCAGGGGTGGTGTGCGCGAGCTGGAACGACGACACCTCGGCAACCACGAGCGCGTCGCGGCGGCGGGCGGCTTCGTCGAGCAGCGGCGCGCCGATGTTGCCCGCCGCCACCGCGGCCACGCCGGAGGCCTCGCACATCGCGACGGTCAGCTCGGTGACCGTGGTCTTGCCGTTCGTCCCGGTGACCGCGACGAGCCGCCGGCCCCTCGCCTCGAGCATCTCGGCCGCGAGGTCGACCTCCGAGCGGCACACGACGCCCGCCCGGGCCGCGGCACGCAGCACCGGGTGGCTCTCCGGCACACCCGGACTGGGCACGACGAGATCGACGCCCCCCAGGAGCGCGTCGGCCTCGGGCCCCACCGGGGCCGGGGCCACCTCGACCCCGAGCCCCCGGGCGACCGCGAGGCGCCCGGGGTCCACCGCCTCGACGCGGTCGTCGAGCACGAGCACCGCGTCACCCCGGGCGTGCGCCCAGCGCAGCACGGCGTCGCCGGTCATCCCCAGCCCGAGCACCACGATCGCGGCCATGGCTACTCGATCACCCCGGGGATGTTGATGAAGTCGGCGTAGAAGAGGCCGAGCCCCAGCGCCACGCAGGCGCCGGCGACGAGCCAGAGCCGCACGATCACGGTGAACTCCGGCCAGCCCCCGACCTCGAAGTGGTGGTGGATCGGCGCCATGCGCAGGCAGCGGCGACCGAAGCCGCGGAAGCTGACGACCTGGGCGATGACGCTGAGCGTCTCCACCACGTAGAGGCCACCCAGCACGGGCAGGAGCAGGATCGTGCTGCCGAGCAGCGCGAGCCCGGCCATGGCGCGGCCGAGCGCCAGCGACCCGGTGTCACCCATGAAGATCTGGGCGGGCGCCGCGTTCCACCACAGGAACCCACCGCAGGCGCCGGCGAGCGCCGCGGAGACCACCGCGAGGTCGACGGCCGACGCCGGGTCGATCCCGTAGACCTCGGGATGGCGGAACTGCCAGAACCCGATGATCGTGAACGCCATGAAGACGAGCGTGGCGGATCCGGCCGCGAGCCCGTCCATGCCGTCGGTGAGGTTCACCCCGTTCGTCGAGCCGACGACGATGAGCACCGCGAGGACGAACCAGCCGACGTCGGTGAGGTCGCTGAGCGTCGCCCGGGTGAACGAGAGGTTCGTCGTGACCCCCACCCACTCGAGCGCGAGGTAGGCGAACGCGCTCGCCATCACGAGCTGCCCGGCGGTCTTGCCCCGCTTGCGGAGCCCGAGGTTGCGTCCGCGCCGCACGCCGAGGTAGTCGTCGGCGAAGCCCACCGCCGCCATCCCGACGACGAGGCCCACGAGGACGAGCCCCGTGCGCGCGAACTTCAGCTCGTCGCTGCGGACGTGCGCGACGGCGTAGCCGAGCACCACACCCGCCACGATCGCGATCCCGCCCATCGTCGGCGTGCCGGCCTTCGCGGCGTGCGGGTGGGCGAACGGGCCGTCGTCGCGGATGAGCTGGCCGATCCCGCGGGCCCGGAGCGCGCGGATCAGGAACGGCGTCACGACGATCGTGAACGCGAACGCGGTCCCCGCCGCGATGAGGAGCGCGATCACCGGTCGTGGTCCCCGCGGATGAGCGCCTCGGCGACCGTCTCCAGACCCACCGCGCGGCTCGCCTTCACCAGCACGGCGTCGCCCGGGCGGACGTGAGCGCCCACGAGGGCCTGCGCCTCGTCCCGATCGGCGGCCGCGAGGGCGACGATGCCCGCCCGTGCCGCGTGGGTGGCGGTCACGGCGCTCGCGGGTCCGACGGCGACCACGAGATCCACCCCGACCTCGGCCGCGAGCCGGCCCAGGTCGGCGTGCTCGGCTTCGGCGTGCGAGCCGAGCTCGAGCATGTCGCCGAGGACCGCGACCCGTCGCCCGGTCGCGGGGAGCCCGCCGAGCCCGCGCAAGGCGGCGCGCATCGACGACGGGCTCGCGTTGTACGCGTCGTTGAGCACCACGATGCCCCCGGGTGACGCCGTGAGCTCCATCCGCCACTCGGCCGGGCTCGCGGCGGCGAGCCCCGCGAGCGCGTCCGCGAGCGGGACGTCGACCGCGAGGGCCACCGCGGCGGCCATCGCCGCATTCATGGCCTGCTGGGACCCCCGGACGCTCAGGTGGACGTCGCCGCTCCCCCACGGCGTCTCGAGGGTGAAGGCGGGCCGGAGCGCCGCGTCGACCGTCAGGTCGACGATCCGCACGTCGGCCGCCGGGGAGGTGCCCACCGAGACGACCGAGGCCCTCGCTCCCCGCGCGAGGTCAGGGGTGGTGTCCTCGTCGGCGTTGAGCACCGCCGTGCCCGAGGCGGGCAGCGCCTCGACGAGCTCACGCTTCGTCGCGAGGATCCCCGATGGTCCGCCGAGGTGCTCGGCGTGGGCGAGGCCGATGTGGGTCACGACGCCCACGTGCGGAGCAGCGATCGCGCAGAGCCCCGCGATGTCGCCCCGGAAGCGGGCGCCCATCTCGGTGACGACCACCTCGACCGCCGGCGGCGCCCCCAGCAGGGTCAGCGGGAGGCCGGCCTCGTTGTTGAACGAGCCCGGGCGGGCATGGACCGTGCGGGCGGCACCGACCACCGCCGCCGCGAGGTCCTTCGTCGACGTCTTCCCCGCACTTCCGGTGATGCCCACGACCGTCACCCCGGCCCAACCCCGACGGACGTGGGCCGCGAGCCGCCCGAGCGCCACGAGCGGGTCGTCCACCACCACGAGCGCCGTCCCCGCGGGATGGGGCAGCGCCCGCGACACGAGCGCGACGCGGGCGCCGCGTGCGAAGGCGTCGCCGGCGAAGTCGTGACCGTCTCGTTCCCCCCGGAGCGCGACGAAGCACGCACCCGGCACGAGGACCCGGCTGTCGATGGCGAACGTCGACGCGGCCGCATCGGGATCGCCCACGACCAGCCCGCCGACGAGGGCGGCCAGCTCCGACGCGCTCAGCCTCACGATCCGGCTCCCTCGGCACCGAGGAGCTCGCGGACCACCCGGCGGTCGTCGAACGGGACCGTGACCGAACCGGTGGTCTGACCCGTCTCGTGGCCCTTGCCGGCGATCAGCACGACGTCTCCGGGCTCCGCCGAGGCCAGCGCGCCGGCGATCGCGGCGCGCCGGTCGAGCTCGACGACCGGCGCGGCCCCGGCGGCGCGCGCCCCGCGGGCCGCGGCCGCGGCGATCGTCGCGGGATCCTCGGACCGCGGGTTGTCGGACGTCACGATGACCCGGTCGGCCGCGGCAGCCGCGTCACCCATCGCCGGCCGCTTGCCCGGGTCACGGTCACCCCCGCAGCCGAAGACGATCGTGACCCGATGCCCGTCGGCCAGCGACCGGGCGGCGGTGATCGCCTGGCGGAGCGCGTCGGGCGTGTGTGCGTAGTCCACGAGCACGGTGAACGGCCGGTCGACGTCGACCCGCTCGAGGCGACCCGGGATCGACGCCACCGCCGCGAGGCCGCACGCGATCGACTCGAGTGGCTCGTCGAGGGCCCGCGCGGTGGCGGCCGCCGCCAGCGCGTTCACCACGTTCACCGGTCCGATCAGCGAGAGCACGACCTCGCAGCGCGCCTGCGCGCGCCGGTCGACCAGCACGAAGGTCGACCCACCGCCGTGATGGTGCACCGCTTCCACCCCGACGTCGGCCCGCGGGTCGTCACGACCGTACGTGAGCACCGGGAGCCCGCTCGCCCGGGCGCGTCGGTGGATCTCGCGCCCGTGGGGACAGTCGAGGTTCGTGACCCCGACGCCGCAGCGCTCGGGGTCGAAGAGCGCGGCCTTGGCGCCGAAGTACTCGTCCATCGTGGCGTGGTAGTCGAGGTGGTCCTGCGAGAGGTTCGTGAAGCAGGCGGCCGCGAACCAGGTGCCGTCGACCCGGTGCTGGGCGAGCGCGTGCGACGAGACCTCCATCGCGACGGTCCGAACACCCGCGCCCCGCATGGTCGCGAGGAGCGTCTGGAGATCGGGGGCCTCGGGAGTGGTGAAGCCGATCGGGAGCACACGCTCGCCGATCCGGGCACCCGTCGTGCCGATGAGGCCCGCGGGTCCGTCGTCGACCTGGGCGATCGCCGCCAGCAGGTACGTCGTGGTCGTCTTGCCGTTGGTGCCGGTGACCCCGACGCAGCGCATCGCGCGCGACGGGTTCCCGGCGAGGCGTGCCGCCAGCGGACCCACGGCGGCACGGACCCCGGGAAGCCGCACCTCGGGCACGCCGAGCCCGAGCGGCCGCTCCACCAGCAGTGCCACCGCGCCCGCGGCCACGGCCTCGGCCGCGTGGAGGTGCCCGTCGGTGCGCGCGCCGGGCAGGCAGGCGAAGCAGGCGCCCGCGTGAACCCGCCGGCTGTCGTACTCGATCGTCCGGACATCGACGGAGGGGTCGCCCTCGATGTGCAGGGGAGCGATCCCATCGAGGAGGTCGAGGAGCTGCACGCGCGCCGGGCCTTCCATCACGGGCGGTGCGCGAGGCTACTGTCCGCCCCCGGGGCCGCCGAGCCGGGCACCCGCTCCACGGCGAGCGCGTGCTGCATGATCCGCGAGAACACCGGCGCGGCGACGGCTCCCCCGTAGATCTGCTTGCCCGGCTCGTCGAGCACCACGATCGCGGCGAGGCGCGGGTGCTCCACGGGCGCGAACCCCACGAACGACGCCACGTACCGGTACGGCGGCTTGTCGTACGGCGGCTTGCGGGCCGTTCCCGTCTTGCCGGCCACCGTGTAGCCCGGCACCGCGGCCTTCGTCCCGGTCCCACCGGTGACCACGGCCGCGAGGAGCTCCCTCATCGTTCGTGCCGTGGCGGCGGAGACGACCGGGCGCGTCGTGCCGACCGGCAGGTCGAGGCGCTCACCGTCGGCATCGATCGTCGCCGCGACGAGTCGCGGCTGACGGGCCACACCGTCGTTGGCGAGGGTGACGTAGACGTCGAGCATCTGGAGCGCCGTCACTGCGAGGCCGTTGCCCACCGGCATCGACGCGAGGCTCGTGTCGTTGTACTGGGTCAGTGGCAACAGGATGCCAGGGGCCTCGCCCGGGAAGCCCAGTCCGGTCGCGCGGCCGAACCCGAAGTTGCGCAGCGCCGCGTCGAAGCGGGCGCTGCCGAGCTGGCGGGCGATGAGGATCGTACCGACGTTGGACGACTCCCGGATGATGTCGGCCACCGAGAGGATCGAGCCGTGCGCCTCCACGTCCTCGAACCGCTGCCCGTCGACCTTGATCGCCATCGGCACCGCGAGCTCGGTGTCGGGGGTGACGATCCCCGCTTCGAGCGCCGCCGCCACCGTGACGACCTTGTTGGTGGACCCGGGCTCGAAGACGTCGGTGACCGGGCGGTTCCGCTGGGTCGAGGGGGCGGCGTGGGCGGGCGCGTCAGCCGTCGCGCCGTCGACGGTGGCCATCGCCAGGATGTCCCCCGTGCGGACGTCCATCACGACCGCCATCCCGCCCTTCGCGCGGACCGCATCGACCTGCTCGACGAGCGCGCGCTCCGCCTCGTACTGGATGGAACGGTCGAGGGTGAGCACGAGGTCGACGCCCCGAGCCGCGGCAGTCACCGTGCGCTCCGTCCCGGGGAGATGGGTGCCCGTGGGATCCCGCTCGACCACGAGCTGCCCCGGGTGGCCCGCGAGCGTCGTGTCCATCGCGTCCTCGAGCCCGCTGAGGCCCTCGTTGTCGATCCCGACGAAGCCCAGCACCGGCGCAGCGAGCTGCCCGGCCGGGTAGAACCGCTTCGACTCGGGCGCGAAGCCCACCCCGGTGAAGCCGAGCTCGCGCACCGCGGTGGCGACCTCGGGCTCGACCTTGCGGGCGACGTAGGTGAAAGCCCGGTCGGGCTGCGAGAGCCGCACCCGCAGCTCCACCTCGTCCACCCCGACGAGGGGCGCGATGGCCGCAGCAACCTCCGCTGGGTGCTCGATGACCCGGGGATCGGCCCAGATCGTCTGGCGGTCGAGCGAGAGCGCGAGGTCGTAGCCGTTGCGGTCGAAGAGCGCACCGCGCTGCGCAGCGAGCGCGATCGAGGTGACCCGCTGCTCTCGACCCAACGCGGCGAATCGCTCCCGGCTGCGGGTCTGGATGTCCGCGACGCGCGCCGCGAGCACCGTGAAGACCACGGCGATCATCGCGAAGATCGCGACGAGGCGCCGGCGGGTGGACCCCGGCGCGGGTCGCCAGCTCCCGTGCCCCGACGCTGCGCGGTGCGGCGCGCGCGCCGCCACCGGACGGTGCGCGCGCGGCGAGGGCGCCGGGCGGGCCGGCGGCCCGCGGGGGGCGGGCGCCACGGGGGGCGGGCCCACGCGCCCCCGTCGTGCGCGGGCGCGGGGCTCGCCTCGACCCTCGAGGTCACGGGGTCGAGTCGAGATGGCGCTTCACCTCCGTCCAGTCGGCGAGCGCGGACGAGTCGCCGCCCCGCCGCGGTACGTCCCCCGGTACCGCGATCGCGACGGGCGCCACGGCCGGTACCGCGAGTCCGAGCTCCGTCGCCCGACCAGTGATCCGCGCGGGCGACGACAGCTCGCCGTTCTCCAACCGCTGCGCCTCGTAGCGCGCCTCGGCCGCCACCGTGCGCGCCCGGATCTGCTCCAGGCGCACCTGCGTCTGAGCGAGGACCACGTGGAAGGCCACGATCGTGAGGACGATCGCGGCGCCGACGGCGACGAGCACGGCGAAGCGTGCCCGTCCGCGCGCGCGCGAGCGAGCGGGCGCGGGAGCGGGGACGACTCGGGCTGTCCGCGCCGCCCGCTTCGGGGTCGGGGGGGCCGCGGGGCGGGCACGGTGAGGCGTCGGGTGACGGACCGGCGGCCGCGGCCGGGTGCGGGGCGTGGCCACGGCACCTCGTGCCGGGGATGCCACGCGCCGCCGCGGCGGCGCTGCTGTCGGGCTCATGAGGCGGTGCGCGTGAGCTTCTGGGCACCACGGAGCCGCGCGCTGCGCGACCGTGGGTTCGCGGCGACCTCGGCGGGTGACGGGCGGCGCGCGCCCCGCGTGAGCACCCGGACGATCGCCGATCGAGGTGCAGGCTCGGCGGGCATGCCGGGGACGACCGGCTCGGAGGTGCGGGCCCACTCGCGGAACCGCTCCTTGACGATCCGGTCCTCCAGGGAGTGGTAGGCGAGCACGAGGATGCGGCCCTCCGGGGCGAGCAGGTGGACCGACTCGTCGAGCCCGTCCGCCAGGCTCACCAGCTCGCGGTTGACCTCCATCCGGATGGCCTGGAACGTGCGGCGGGCGGGGTGAGGGCCGCGTCGACGGGCCGGCGCGGGCACGGCCGCGGCGACTGCCTCGACGAGCTCGCCGGTGGTGGCGATCGGTCGCGCCGCGACGATGCGGGCGGCGATCTGGCGCGAGAAGCGCTCCTCCCCGTATCCCCAGATGATCTCGGCGAGACGCTCCTCGCTGTAGGTGTTCACCACGATCTCGGCGGTGAGCTCCTGGCGGGTGTCCATCCGCATGTCGAGCGGTGCGTCGGCCAGGTACGAGAACCCGCGCGCCGGACGATCGAGCTGTGGGCTGCTCACACCCAGGTCGAACAGCACTCCCATGACGTTCCCCTCGTCTTGTGCCGCCACGATCGCGGCGATGTCTTCGAATCCGCCCCGCACCACACGGGCGCGGTCCCCGAACTCCGCCAGGCGCTGCGCCGCGGCGGCCACCGCGTCGGCGTCCCGGTCGATCCCCAGGAGTCGCAGATCGGGCCGGGCCCCGAGGAGCAGGTGTGCGTGCCCGCCCCCTCCGACCGTGGCGTCGACCACGAGCCCGGCGGGGATCGGGGTGAGGAGCTCGAGCACCTCCCGGGCCATCACCGGTTGGTGGACGAAACGCCCCACTGCTCCCCTCCCGTGTCCGCGATCCTGCTGCTCGGTGCCCTCCTCGGTGCCCTCCTCGATCCACCCGGCGTGAACCGGACTCCAGCCCCCCGGACGAGCAAGTGCCGTTCGGTTGTCTCTCCGAATCGACTCGGTGGAAGCGGGCGGAGTGGGGGCTTCACCGCGCCATCCGGGGGGCTGGAGTCAGGTCCAGCGTGCGCTCGCTCGGTCTCCTCGTGGCCTCCTCGTCGTCTCGTCGTCGTCTCGTCGTGGCCGTCGGGCTTCGGCCTAGAGCCCGAACCCGGTGGTGCCGGCTTCGTGCAGGTCGGCACGCCCGGCCGCCTTGCGGTCCTGCCAGCGCTGGCGGTCCCAGATCTCGATGCGGTTGAGCATCCCGGTGAGCACGACCTCCTTGTCGAGCTCCGCGTACTCACGCAGCGCGAGGGGGATCGGGATCCGACCCTGGCGGTCGGGGGTGACCTCCTTCGCGTCGGAGAAGAAGGCCCGCGCCGCGTCGAGCCGGTGGGTCCCGGTTCTCAGCCCCTCGACCACCTCGTCGGACACCCGCTCGAACTCCCGCTTGTCGTAGACCACCAGGCACCCGCCGGGGAACGTGGCGATGACCCCACCCTCCGCGAGGGACGGGCGGAACTCGGCCGGGAGGATCACCCGGCCCTTGAGATCCAGGGAGTGCTGGTGCTCCCCCAGGAACATCCGCTTCCGCTTCCCCTCACGGAGTGCGCCCCGGCCGCCACCTCGGCGCCCGATGCCATCCTGCACACTCCCCTATCCACCACTTGGCGCCACTCTATAACCACTTCGCGCCACCGTCAACCCCAGGAGCCCCACAGCGCCACACGCGCACCACCACCAATGCGCCGTCGGTGCACCGCCGGCGCGCGGGCACGACGACCGAGACGGCGCCGCCGCGCGGGCACGGGATCGGCGGCGTGCTCAGGCCGGGCCGCTCAGGCCGGGCCGCTCAGGCCGGGCCGCTCAGGCCGGGCCGCTCAGGCCGGGACGGCGTGCGGGAGGTACGGCTCCCACGCCGGGTCGAGGGACCCGGCGGTGGCGACGAGCCACAGGTTGGCGTGCGGCGCGCGGGGCGTGCGGCGCAGCTTGAGCCCCGCCTCCGACAGGAGCCGGTCCTCCTTGTGGGAGTTGCACGAGCGGCACGACGCCACCACGTTCTCCCAGGAGTGGGCACCGCCACGCGAGCGCGGGACGACGTGGTCGATGTTCTCCGCCGCCCGGTTGCAGTACTGGCAGCGGTGACCGTCGCGTGCGAACACGGCGCGCCGCGAGAGCGGGATCCGATTGCGGTGCGGCACCCGCACGAAGTGGGTGAGGCGGATCACCGACGGTACGGGCACCGCGATGCGCTCGGCGTGCAGCTCGGCGCCGTTGCGTGCGACGACCTCGGCCTTGTCCTTGAGCACGAGCACCACCGCCCGGCGGAACGACACGACGCAGAGCGGCTCGAAGCTGGCGTTCAACAGCAGCGTTCGGTGCACACCACCCTCCGCGTCGCGGCGGGGGCATTCTACCGACGTGCGCTCCGGCGGCGGTGGCGAATCGCCTGCTCCTGGTCCCGGCACCACTCGAGGTAGGTGACGACGTCGGCCGCGTCCCCGGGCGCGTCGCCGTACTGCGTCTCGAGCCGGAAGGCGAGGTACTCGGAGTCCGGCACCGGCAGGAACGGTGGGCGACGCCACCACCCGGGCCGCGCGAGTCGGTGTGCCTGGCGCGCGGCCGTGCGCCACAGGCGCGGACGGCGCGCCACCGCGAGGATCATCGCCACCCGGAGCGCCATCGCGCTGCACGGTAGGCGCGCGGGCCGCCACGAGGTGTGCAACCTCCGCTGGTACCCTCCGAGCACCGTCGGCTCCGGGAGGGTTCCGTGGTGCAATCGGCCGCCGCGCCCCACCCCGACGTGGTCGCCCCCCTCTTCGACGCGCTCCTCCAC
>BTUT01000028.1:0-14364 GCA_045862935.1 Acidimicrobiia bacterium | reverse complement strand
CCCCGAGCTCGCGGCGGCGGCGGCGCGCCAGGCCGAGACCCTCGAGTACTTCCCGATCGGGAGCTACGCGCACCCACCGGCCCTCGAGCTCGCGGGCCGCGTCGCCGCGCTCGCGCCGGGTGACCTCGACCGGGTGTTCTTCACGAGCGGAGGCTCGGAGTCGGTGGAGTCCGCGTGGAAGCTCGCGCGCCAGTACTTCCGGGCCACGGGTCAGGGCCGGCGCCACAAGGTCATCGCCCGTCGCACCGCATACCACGGCACCACGCTGGGCGCGCTCGCCATCACCGGGATCCCCGCGCTGCGCACGCCCTTCGAGCCGCTCACGCCGGGCGCGGTGCACGTGCCCAACACCAACCGCTTCCGCCACCCCCTCGCCGGCGACGAGAAGGCGTTCATGCTCCACGTCACCGACGCGATCGAGGAGGCGATCCTCTTCGAGGGGCCCGAGACGGTCGCCGCGGTGTTCGTCGAGCCGGTCCAGAACGCCGGCGGCTGCTTCGTGCCCCCCGACGGCTACTTCGCCCGACTCCGCGAGATCTGCGACCGCTACGGCGTGCTGCTCGTGTCCGACGAGGTGATCTGCGCCTTCGGGCGCCTCGGGCACATGTTCGGCGCGCAGCGCTACGACTACCTGCCCGACATCATCACGTGCGCGAAGGGGCTCACCAGCGGCTACGCCCCCCTGGGCGCGGTGATCTGCCGCGACTTCCTCGCCGAGCCGTTCCTCGAGGGCACCGCGTCGTTCAGCCACGGCATCACGTTCGGCGGGCACCCGGTGAGCTGCGCGGTCGCGCTCGCGAACCTCGACGTCTTCGACGACGAGGCGGTGCCCGCCAACGTGCTCATGCACGAGCGCGGGCTCGAGGAGCGGCTGCGGGCCGTCGCCGAGCTCCCGATCGTCGGCGACGTGCGCGGCGCCGGGTACTTCTGGGCCCTCGAGCTGGTGAAGGACCGCGACACCGCGGAGCCGTTCCCCCGGGCCGAGACCGAGGCGCTGCTGCGGGGCTTCCTCGCGCCGCGCCTGCTCGAGCTGGGCGTGATCGCCCGCACCGACGACCGCGGCCACCCGGTCGTGCAGGTCGCGCCCCCGCTCATCGCCGGGCCCGAGGAGCTCGACGTCCTCACCGACCGGGTCGGCGAGGCGCTGCGCGAGGCGAGCGCCCGCTTCCTGCCGTGAGCGAGGCCCGAGCGCACCGGCGGGGGCACCCCCCGGAGCGGGCGTCGTGAGTGGGACCGCCCGCCCGCCGCTGGTCGTCGGTGTCCCGCGCGAGACGAAGCCCGGCGAGCACCGCGTCGCGCTCACCCCCGACAGCGTGGCCGAGCTGCGCGCGCACGGCGTCACGGTGCTCGTCGAGCGCGACGCCGGCGCCGACTCGTCGATCACCAACGACGCCTTCGGCGCGGCCGGCGCGCGCATCGTCGACCGCGCCGAGGACGTGTGGGAGCGCGCCGAGCTCGTGGTGAAGGTCAAGGAGCCCCAGGACCCCGAGCACCGGTTCCTCCGCCCCGGGCTGGTGCTGTTCACCTACCTCCACCTCGCCGCCTACCCCGACGTCGCCGGCGCGCTCCTCGCCCGCGGGGTCACGGCCATCGGGTACGAGACCGTGCAGGAGGCCTCGGGGGCGCTCCCGCTGCTGGCGCCGATGAGCGAGGTGGCCGGGCGCATGGCCCCCCAGATCGGCGCCCACTTCCTCGAGCGGGAGCCCGGAGGGCGGGGCGTGCTGCTCGGCGGGGTGCCCGGGGTCGCCCCGGCCAAGGTCGTCGTGCTCGGGGCCGGGGCCGTCGGCTGGAACGCGGCGCGCGTCGCGTCGGGGATGGGCGCCGACGTCCGGGTGGTCGACCGCGCCGTCGAGCGCCTGCGGACGATCGACGAGGTGACCGACGGTCGGGTCAGGACCTTCGCGAGCAACCGTGCGGCCATCGAGCGCCTCGTGCTCGACGCCGACCTGCTCATCGGCGCCGTGCTCGTCGCCGGCGGCCGCGCCCCCGTGCTCGTGAGCGAGGACCTGGTGCGCGCGATGCGACCGGGCAGCGTGGTGGTCGACGTGGCCGTCGACCAGGGCGGCTGCATCGCGACCACCCACGAGACCTCGCACGCCGACCCCGTGTACGAACGTCACGGCGTGCTGCACTACGCCGTGGGCAACATGCCCGGCGCGGTGCCCCACACGAGCACCTACGCGCTCACCAACGCCACCCTCCCCTACGTGGTCGCGCTGGCGACGCTCGGGGTCGACGGCGCCACCGCGCGCGACCCCGCGCTCGCCCTCGGGGTGAACACCCGCGACGGCGCGGTGGTGAACGCCGTCGTCGCTACCGCTCTGACCGGCTGAGCTCCGGGGGCTCATCCAGCGTCCGGCCCTGGAGCATCAGGATCGAGACCGCCAGGACGAGCACGAGGAACGAGAGCATCCCCACGAACGACAGGACGAAGACGGCGTCGCGCGTCGATGCCGTCACCCCGGTGGCGAGGACCGAGAGGCCCGCGACGAGCGCCCCCAGCCAGCCGAGCCACCGCGGGAGCACGCCGGTGCGCAGCACGGTGGCCGCCAACGAGCCCGCCACCAGCGCGCTCCCGACGCCGATGACGGCGTTGAGGTTGACGCTGAGCAGGAAGAAGATCCGCACCCCGCCCGGCCCGAGGATGGCGGCGTCGATCGCCGCCGCGGCGCTCATCACCCCCCCGACGCAGCCCGCCACCGCGCCGACGGCGAGGCCGACCACGGCGATGACGCCGAGGCGGGCGTTGCCGTTCGCGCGCTCCATCATCCGGAACAGCGACGCTCCCCACCAGACGAGGGGGATCGTCGCGATCACGCCGAGGAACCCGGCGTAGCGGATCTCGTCCCCCTTGTCGAGGAACCACCGGGCGATCTCACGCGCGCTGTCGCTCGTGCTCGGCGGCTCACCCGGGAGGAAGGCGCTCACGAGCACCACCACCAGGAACAGGATCCCCCCGATCCCGGCCGCGCGCTCCCACCTCGAATCGTCCACGGTGCCTCCCCCTTCCACCCCGCCCTTCCACCCCGCTGGTGTGCGGGGCCATCCTGTGCCCGCAGCGGCGGGGCACGCAAGCGCCCGGGCCCCGCGGCGCGGCCGGACGCCCCGGATCGGTGCGGCCGGATCGGTGCGGCCGGGCGCCGCGCGGCGCGAGGATGGGGCCGTGGAGCCGCGGATCTCTCTCGTGACCCTCGGCGTGCGCGACCTCGACCGGGCGCGGCGCTTCTACGAGGCGCTCGGCTGGGCGGGGCGGTCCCCGTCCGACGACGTCGTGTTCCTCCCGGCCGGCGGGATGGTGCTGGCGCTGTGGAGCCGGTCCCGCCTCGCCGAGGACAGCACGGTCGACGACCGCGGCGGCTGGGGTGGGGTCACGCTCGCCCACGACGTCCGCTCGCCGGACGAGGTCGACGCGGTGCTCGCCGAGGCCGCCGCCGCGGGGGCCACGATCGGCCGGCCGGGCGCGCCCACGTTCTGGGGCGGGTACTCGGGCGTCTTCGTCGACCCCGACGGCCATCCGTGGGAGGTGGCCCACAACCCGGGATGGCCGCTCGCCGAGGACGGCTCCGTCCACCTGCCCTGAGCCTCGCCCGCACCGGGTGGCGCCCCGCGGGCGGTGGGACCTTCGGCCCTACTGCCCCCGCCCGCGACCTTCGTACGTTCACGCGATGCAGATGGACGACATGATCATCGTGAGCGTCGACGACCACATCGTCGAGCCGGCCGACATGTTCGAGGGCCACGTGCCCGACCGGTGGAAGGACCGGGCGCCCCGGATCATCCGCGGCGCGAACGGCATCGACACCTGGGAGTTCCAGGGCGGGCACGCGACGTCGGTCGGCCTCAACGCCGTCGCCACCTGGCCGAAGGAGGAGTGGGACCTCGACCCGGTGAGCTTCGCCGAGATGCGCCCGGGTTGCTACGACGTCCGCGCCCGGATCGACGACATGAACGCCGGCGGGATGTTCGCCTCGATCAACTTCCCGTCGATGGCCCGGTTCAGCGGTGGCTTCTTCGGCGACGGCCCCGACAAGGACCTCGGGCTCGCGATGCTGGCGGCCTACAACGACTGGCACATCGACGAGTGGTGCGCGGCCGCGCCCGGGCGGTTCATCCCACTCGGCATCCTCCCGCTGTGGGACGTCGATCTCGCCGCCGCCGAGGTGCACCGCATCGGCGCCAAGGGCGCGCGCACCGTGAGCTTCTCCGAGGCGCCCCACACCCTCGGCATGCCGTCGATCCACTCCGGCGCATGGGACCCGGTGTTCGCGGCGCTCTGCGACGAGAACATGGTGGCGTCGATCCACATCGGATCGGGATCCGTGCTCCCCCAGACCGCCCCCGACGCGCCGCTCGACGTGATGATGGTGCTCGCCTGCGTGGAGCTCGGCGTGCGCACCCTCACCGACTTCATGTGGAGCGGGGTGCTGACGCGCTTCCCCGACCTGAGGATCGCGCTGTCGGAGAGCGGCGCCGGCTGGGTGCCCAACGTGCTCGAGCGGTTCGACCGCCACTACACCAACCAGCGCTGGCGGGGCTGGGACTTCGGCGGCAAGCTCCCGAGCGACATCTTCCGCGAGCACTTCCTCACCTGCTCGATCGTCGAGCGCACCGGCTTGAAGCAGCGCCACGACATCGGCATCGAGGTGATGGCGCTCGAGGTCGACTACCCCCACAGCGACTGCACGTGGCCAGACGTGCCCGAGGAGCTGTGGACGGAGTTCACCGAGACCGGGTGCACCGACGCGGAGATCAACGCCATCACCCACGAGAACGCGCTGCGGTTCTTCGGCTACGACGCGTTCGCGCACGTGCCCCGCGAGCAGGCGACGGTGCGCGCGCTGCGCGCCGAGGCCGCGCACGTCGACACCGCCACGACCAGCCGGGCCGAGTACCGGCGCCGTTGGGAGCTCGCCCACGCCTGACGGGCGCCGGCGTCGGCTCACGCACCACCCGGCACCGCGCGCGACCACCCGACGCCCGAGCAGGTGACGTGCGGCGACAGCATGTGACGCGAGTCGTCGCCTGCTCGCGGCGGGGGCCGCCGGCCTGCCCGCCGGCCTGCCCGCCTCACGGTGGGCCGCCAGGGACTCGAACCCTGACTCCGCGGGTTAAAAGCCCGGTGCTCTGCCAGTTGAGCTAGCGACCCGACCCCGCAGGGTACGCGGCGGCACCCACGGCGAGTGGTGGCGTGGAGCTCAGGCTCCGGCGCGAAGGCGCTCGACGCACTGGGGGATCGAGGCGGCGCCGATCTGGTCGGCGAGGTCGAGGGCGGCGTCGATGTCGGCGTCGGCGCGCGCGCTGTCGCCGGGAGCTCCACGGCGCGACAGCCACTCCGCTCGGTCGACGAGGGTTCGTGCAGTCCAGAACGGGGAGCCCAGCCGTTCGCAGAGGTCCAGTGCGGCGGTGAACGCGGCGTCGGCCTCGCCGTCGAGGCCGAGGAGGCCGGCGAGGCGACCGATCGAGCGGGCGAGCGGGCGTGGTGAGACGGCGAGGGGCGCGGCGAGGTGGCCCGAGTAGGGCCGCATCCGAGCGAGGAGCACCTCGGCGCCAGCACGGTCGGCGAGATCGACGGCCGCGTCGGCGACGCTGTCGATCGTGTTGTACCACTGCGAGGTCATCGGGTACTCGAAGCCGTCGGCCCGTTCTCGCTCGTAACGCTCGCGGGCTTGTGCCCTGGCCCCGGTCGTGATGAGGAGCAAGATCACGGCGGTCCTGAGCGCCTCGATCATCGGCATGGCCTCGGCCGCATCGACGAAGAAGTCGACGATCTCGCCGCCTCGACCCTGCGCGGTGCGCACGTCGTAGAGCTGGCCGCCGTACACCCCGAACCCCGCCGCGAAGCCGGCGCTCGTCGCGAGCGCGAGCGCCTGGTCGGCGAGCGCCTCTGCCGTCCGGAAGTCCCCGGCCCGGGCGGCCCGGCCGCTGCGCTCGATGAGCACCTGCCAGGTCGGGTAGGGGAGGCGGAGTGCGTCGGCGATCTCCGCGGCCACGGCGAACGCCTCGTCGGCTCCTTGCACGTCACCGGTCTTGATGCGAGCTTCGGCAAGCTGGTAGCGGGCGAGGAAGCGCGCGCGTCCGTCGTCGAGGCGGTCGGCGATGGCCACCGCTTCCTCCATCGTGTCGACGTAGCTCGCCACGTTGTCCGGGCC
Source organism: Acidimicrobiia bacterium (assembly GCA_045862935.1). Lineage (GTDB taxonomy): Bacteria > Actinomycetota > Acidimicrobiia > IMCC26256 > PALSA-555 > CAIUKV01. Next base: position 8,215 of record BTUT01000028.1, on the reverse strand, counting down.
CATCGCGGCCGCTTGGGTCCGGAGCGCGACGTCGAGCAGCGTGGATTCGTCCCCGGTCGCGCGCGCGATCGCGACGGCGCGCTCGGCATGGTCCCGCTTCGTCGTCACGTCCCGGGGATCGGTGGCGGTGGCGAGCGCAGCGAAGAGCCGCGCGGCGGTCGCGCCGTCCGGTGCGACGCGGGCGATCGCCCGCTCGAGGAGGGCGAGGCGCTCGGGATCGTCGACGTAGTCCGGCGTCTCGGATGTGATCGCCAAGGCGGCGCCGACGAGGAGGTCGGCGTCGTCGAGGCGCGCGGCGATGTCTCCCGCGTCGAGCAGGATCGCACGGAACTCGGGCTTCCCGGCGTGGCGCTGTGCCGTGCCGAGGCCCGTGAGGAGACGGGCGCGGACGGTGAGGTCGTCGGGAGAGACGCGCTCCTGCAGCTCGAGCGCCTGGGTGAACCAGCGGATCGCGTCCTCGGGCGCGAGCGCGGTGACGGCTTCCTCGCCGGCGAGGCGGGCGTACTCGATGGCCTTGGCCGCGTCACTCGGTCGGGTGGCGGCGAGCCAGTGGTGGGCGAGCTCGGCATGGCCGGAGGTCTGGACTCCCACCGTCTCCTCGAGCGCCTCGGCGATGCGTTGGTGGAGGCGTTGGCGGCGGGTGGTTCCGAGGTCCTGGTAAAGGGTGTGCTGGATGAGGGCGTGCTCGAAGCGGAAGCGCCCGGGGAGCTCGCCGACCTCGGTGACCAGGGCGGCGTTGGCGGCTGCTTCGAGGTGGTCGAGCAAGGTGTCCTCGTCGTCGTCGTCGGCGACCGCGGCGAGCACACCGAGGTCGAACTCGCGACCGATCACCGAGGCCAGCGTGAGGACGCGTCCGACGTCGTCGGGAAGCCGGTCGACCCGGCGGATCACGACATCGCGCACGCTGCCGGGCAATGGAGCGCTCTCGAGGTCGACGGTGAGCACGTAGCGACCGGAGTCGTCGAACGCGATGGCGCCGTTCTCGTAGAGGTGGCGGAGCATCTCGCCGGTGAAGAAGGGGTTGCCGTCCGTCTCGCGGTGGAGCGCCTGGGCGAGGGCGAGGCCGTCGGCCTCCATCTCGTGGCCGGCGGCCCCCTCCATGAGCGCGAGGAGCTCCTTGTCGCTGAGGCCGTTCAACGCCGCGCGGTGGACCCACGGCTCGCGCCGCAGGTCGGCGAGGAACGGGGTGAGCGGGTGGTCACGGGTGAGGTCGGTGTCGCGGTAGGTGACGATCACGAGCATGGGCGGTGGCGTGCCCCCCTCGAGCAGGTGCCGCAGCACCTGGAGCGACGCGGCGTCGGCCCACTGGAGGTCGTCGAGGACGACCACGAGGCCGTTCGCCGCGGCGGCGTTCAACAGCGCACGGATCGCCTCGAGCAGGGCGAACCGCTCGCCGTCGGCCATCCCCGTGATGTCGCCCGGCGTCGCCTGCGGGACGCGGCGGCACAACGCGGGGACGAGCCGAGCGAGGATCGCGCCGTGTGCGTCGACGTGCGCGGTGAGCAGCTCCTCGGGTGCGTGCTCCACGAGGTGGGTGAGCGCTTCGACCCACGGGTGGTAGGGCAACGCGAGGCCCTCGGCGCAGTGCCCGAACAGGACCGTCGCCCCGTCGGCATGGAGGGTCCGCGACACCTGGCTCGCGAGCGTGGTCTTGCCGATGCCCGGCTCGCCGGCGAGGAGCACCACCTCGGTGCGTGACTCGTCGCGCGCCCGGGCCGCCGCGCCCATCAGGAGATCGAGCTCCTCCGCGCGCCCGAAGAACCCGAACAGCCCCTCGGCTGCCGCGCCGACGAGCCGGCTCGGGAGGGCGATCTCACCGGCGACCGACTCCGATTCCCAGAGGACCTCGACCGCCGCGACCGGCTCGGGGATGCCCTTGAGCTCCAATGCTCCCACCGACGAGAACGTCTGGGCGCTGTGGCGGCCCACCATCGCCCGCAGGAGCTCGGTGGTGAGGATCTGACCGCCGGTGGCCTTGTCGCAGAGCCGGGCGGCTTCGACGACGCAGTCGCCGTAGTAGTCGCCGTCGTCCTCGACGGCCTCGCCCATCGACAGCCCGATCCGCACCGACAGCGGCTCGGCGGCGCGCGTGTTGTGCCGGTCGATTCCCTGCTGGATCGCCGCAGCACAGGACAGCGCGCGGCTGGGCCCCGTGAACATGAGCATCACACCGTCGCCCGTGCTCTTCACCTCGATCCCACCGGTCGCCGCCGCCGCGCCCCGCAGGATCCCGAAGTGGACCTGGCGCAGCTCCTCGGTCGCCTCCGGTCCCAACCGCGACGCCAGCGCGGTCGAGCCGACCAGGTCGGTGAACATGAAGGTGCCCGTGATCGGCGTGCCCAACGCTCCTGCCTCTCGCAGACTGTCACACCGCGATGCGTGCCGGCGGTGTGCACGAATGACCGGCGAGCATAGGTTGCGGACCGAGGAGCTCGCGGTGTGGGCGGCGGTGCTCGACGCGCGGAGGAGTCAGGTGTGCACGAGGCCGACGCGCACGGCGTCGCGGTCGGGGAGGGTGCGTGTGAGCAGGCCCATGGCCTCGTCGAGGGTGTCGAGGGTGAAGACCTCGCCGAGCAGCGCTCGGGTGGGGAACCCGCCGCGGTTGAGCAGCGCGACCGCCTCCTCCATCGACGCAGCGGTGGAGCCGGTGCCGCCCACCACGGTGAGGCCCTTGAGCGGGACGAGGTCCGAGAGCACCGGGACCGGCGTCATGTTCTTCAGCCCGGCCCACAGCACGCGCCCGCCCATGCGCACCGCCTGGAGCGCGAGCCCCACCGGCGCAGCCGCGTCGGTGAGGTCGACGGCCACGTCGACCATCGCGCCGCCGGTGATGCGACCCACCGCGGCCACGAGGTCCTCCTCGTCGACGTTCACCACGTGCTCGACCCCGAGGTCGGTGGCGGCGGCGAGCCGCACACCGTCGGAACCCGTGCCCGACACGATCACGGTGCCCGCACCCAGCACCTTCGCGTACGCCGCACAGATGAGCCCCATGTGGCCAGGGCCCTGCACGAGCACGGTCTCACCGGGAACGAGCGCGACGCGGCCGAACCAGCTCACCACGCTCGCCAGCGGCTCGAACAGCGACAGCTCGGCCGCCGGGGAATCGTCGGTGAGGGGGAGGAGGTGGGAGCCCGCCGGCACCTCCATGTACTCGCCGTAGCCGCCGTGCAGACCGGTGCCCACGTCGAGCCCGCGCGTGTAGCCGAACACGTGCATGTTGGGGCAGTAGGGCTGGCCCGAGCGGCACACGGCACACTCGCCGCAGCGCCACACGAGGTCCACGGCCACGCGCTGGCCGACGGCCACGCCGAGGTCCGCGCCGTCGGCGAGCGAGTGGACCCGCCCCACGATCTCGTGCCCGGGCACGACCGGGCTCACCTCGCCGGGCACGTGCTTGTGCCCGTGGAGCTGGGCGACGTCGCTCGCGCACAGCCCCACGGCCTCGACCTTGAGCACCGCGCCCCCCGGTGGGGGTGAGGGCATCGGGAGGTCTCGGATCTCGTAGGTGCCGTCGCCCGGGAAGACGACGGCGCGGCAGGTGTCGCTCACGATGGCTCCTGGGGCGCTCGGGGTTCGTGCGTCACGCGATCGGCAGGCCGTAGAGGCGGGCGGGGTTGTCGACGGTGACCGCGGTGAGCACGGCGGCGTCGAGACCGGCCTCGGTGATCGCGTCCACGCTGTGGGGGAACTTGCAGTCGAAGTGCGGGTAGTCGGACGCGAACACCACGTGCTCGCGGCCCACGCCGTCGATGACCTGGGCGAGGTTGGGCTCGTCGGGCTCACACGAGAAGAAGCAGCGCCCGCCGAACACGTACTCGGTGGGCGCGCGCTCCGACACCGCGGTGGGGTCGGCGCCCGGATGGCGCACGTCGGCCCAGCCGGCGTCGAGCCGGTCGGCGTACCAGCGCACCCAGCCGACGCCCGACTCGAGGAACGCCACCCGCAGCCGGGGGTGCCGGTCGAACACCCCGCCCACCGCGAGGTCGCCCATCGCGATCATCTGCCCGAAGGGGTGCGCCATCGCGTAGTACCGCTTCTGGTCGCGGAAGCCCTCGATCGGGAGGAGCGGCTCGGTGGTGTTGCGCCCGCCGTGGATCCCCACGGGGACGTCGAGCTCCTCGCACACGTCCCAGAGCGCGTCGAGGGCCGGATCGTCGAGGTGCACCTCCCCGGCGAACGGCGACACCGCCACGCCGGGCGCACCCAGCTCGGTCACCGCGCGCCGCGCCTCCCGAGCGGCCGACGCCGGGTCGGCGATCGCCACGAGCGCCATGGTGCGCACCCGGCTCTCCGTGGGCTCGGTGAACGTGGCGTGCGCCCAGTCGTTGTAGACCCGGCACAGGTCGGTGGCGATCGCCGGCTCGACCTGGTTGAGCACGAGCAGCGCCGTGGGGTAGTTCACCGAGACCGCGATCCCCTCGCGGTCCATGTCGGCGAGGCGCGCCTCGGGGTCCCAGGGGGAAGCGTCGGTGCACAGACCGAACTGGATGAGCTCGCGACCCCGAGCCAGCATCATGTCGAGCGCGGGGTACCCGGTCGAGCGGCCGTCCCAGCCGAAGCGCGCGAACTCGTCCGCGTTCTCGACCACGTGCCCGTCGGCGTCGATCACCCTGCTCACCGGGACATCTTCCTACAACGGGTCGCCGGTGCGGGCAAACGCCTCGGCCGCGTTCGCGCCGAGGAACCGGTCGCGCAGGCCCGCCTCGAGGTCGCGCAGCGCCTGCCCGTAGAGGTTGATGGGATCGGCGTTGCCCTCGAAGTGCGGGTAGTCCGACGAGAACAGGGCCATCTCCGGGAGCTGGGCGAGCACGTCGAGCGCCTCCGCGTCGCCGAAGCCGGGGAGCGGGGTGAACTTCAGGTTGCGCCGCAGCATGTCGCCGCCGCTCACCGGGAACGGCCAGTCACCGAGGCCCGGCGAGGGCTGCGCCTGGCGCTCGCACGCGGCGACGAACGCCGGCAGCCAGCCGACCTTCATCTCCTCGAGCACCACGGTGAGGTTGGGGTGCCGGTGGAACACGCCGCCGTAGAGCATCGACACCACCAGGTTCTGCGCGGCGTGGATGCGCTGGGTGTTGGCGAGGCGGGTGAGCCCGCCGACGCCCGCACCGCCGGGGAGGTCCCAGCCGATGTCGGCCCACCCGGTGAAGTCGGTCGCCGTGTTGCCCACGTGGATCGAGGCGATCATGCCGAGGTCGACCGCGGCCGACCACACGACGTCCCAGTCGGGGTGCCCGGGCGGCACCGCCCCCGGTGGGCGGCCGTCCACCGTGTAGAGGAAGAAGGCACGGTGGCCGCGCGCCCGGGCCCGGGCGAGCTCGTCGGCCGCCCAGCGCAGGTCGGTGAAGTCGGTGACCGCCACGCCGTGCAGCCGGTCGGCGTGGTCGGCGAGCGCGTCGGCGAGGAAGTCGTTGCAGCGCCTCACACCGGCGGGGCGGTCGGACCCGAGGAACTCCAGCATCTGCCAGTAGCCACCGGGGTTCACGAGGCAGTGGTCGATGCCCACGCCGTCCATCCACGCGACCCGCTCGGCGGCGCTCGACTCGTGCTGGGGGTGCAGGACGACCGGGCCGCCGCGCGCCTCGGCCAGCTCCACGAGGGTGGGCAGCAGGGTCCGCGCGTCGGGGCGCCGGTCGGGCGGCAGCGCGCGCAGCAGGTCGCCGGCGATGCCGTGCGCGAGGCGCTCGGGCCCGTCGGCCGGGAACTCGTCGCGCCAGGGCTCGAGCGGGTGCTCCCCGGGCGCGAAGACGCCCGTCTCCCAGTGGGTGTCCACGTCGATGACGGTCATCGAATCCCCTTCCTGTGCCCACCGCCTGCCTGCCGCAGCCGGGTACGTCGCCGGCCGCGCTCCAGTGAGGATAACGCCGTTATATTCTTCGCCGGGCGCCGGCGTCAACGTCGGACCTCGGGAGGTCAGGCCGATGGGCGCGTACGAGGAGCAGATGGCGAGGGCGCTGCGACCCGTCGCCCCACCTCGGGTCGTCGAGGGCGTCTACACCGACGACCAGCACGCCCGCCTGCTCGGTGTGGTGAAGGAGCACGGGCCCTGGCCCACGATCACGTCGCACCACTTCGACACCGTCGAGGAGCTCGTGGCCACCTCGACCGGCGTGGTGCCCGAGGGCCTGGCCCTCACGCTCGACGACATCGCGACTGCGCACTTCCGCGGGTTCCTCGCCCAGAACTCGGTGTGCTACTACCCCGAGATCTTCGACTGCTTCTCCAACCCCGTCTTCGTCGAGCTCGTGAAGGACTACTGGGGCGCGCAGTACGCGAAGCCCCAGATGATGCTGTTCAACCTCTGCGGCGCGCACCACAGCGGCCTGAACGCGCACCTCGACGGGGCGACCTTCCGCGGGGTGCGCTACGAGAACGCGCCCGTCTGGCTCACGAACACCATGGCCAAGTCGGGCCTGTTCGAGGATCACCTCGTGAAGAAGGGCCAGGTGATCACCTGGTGGTACCGCGGTGAGCACGGCACGTTCACCTACTGGCCCGACGGTCCCCGCGGCGCACCGCAGGTGCTGGCGCACCCGTTGTGGAACAAGGGCGTCGTCGTGGAGAACGAGCGGATGTTCCACCGCGGTGACCCGGTCGGTCGTCCCGAGGCGCGCGACGTGCCGGGGCTGAAGCACCGCTCGCTCATCGAGCACGACGCGGACGCGGACGCATGGCGCGTCACCACCGACGGGGTGGTCATCCGCACCTACCGACCCGAGGAGATGCGCCTCCTCGTGCACTGGAGCGCGGAGATCTACGCAGACCTCGACGAGCTGCGCACGGTCATGGACCACACCGACGACCTCACCCTCGACGAGGTGGTCGGTCGTCTCCTGAAGGACATGCGCGAGAAGGGCACGCCGGTGAGCGAGCCCTCCGACCCGCTCCACGACGACGACTTCGTACGCGCACTCATCGCGACGTACTCCATCGCACCCACCACCGACTGGCTGGAGGCAGCGAGGCCATGAGCGAGTCCAACGAGACGAACGAGCCGAGCGCCGTGGGCCTGCCGGCTCCCGGGGGCGAGCCGGGCTCCGGGAGCGAGGTCGAGTGGTCCGTCACCGACGACCACGTCGCGGTCGTGACCCTCAACCGACCCGCACGACGCAACGCGCTCGGTGCCCCCACGCTCGCGGCGCTGCACCGGGTCTTCGACGAGATCGCCGCCGACCCCGCGATCCGGGTCGTGGTGCTCACCGGCGCCGGATCGGCGTTCTGCTCGGGCGCCGACATGAAGTCGACTCCCGACGACCTCGCCTCGGCTGCGACCACGCCCATCGGAGCCCTGCTCGGGAGCGTGCAGGGCGCGATCGCGCGCTCGTTCACGAGCCAGGAGCTCATGGCGTCGCTGTTCGAGAAGATCCACCGGCTCCGCCAACCGGTGATCGCCGCGGTGAACGGCGCCGCGCACGGCGGCGGCTTCGCCCTGGCGCTCGCGTGCGACCTGCGGTTCGCCGCTCGCGGCGCGACGTTCGGCGCGGTGTTCATCAAGCGCGGCGTGTCGGCCTGCGACATGGGCACGAGCTACTACCTCCCCCGCCTGGTCGGCGCGTCGCGATCGGCCGAGCTCCTGCTCACCGGGCGGGTGTTCGACGCGGACGAGGCCGAGCGGATCGGCCTCGTGCTCGACGTGGTCGACGACGGCGCGGTCGCCGAGCGCGCGCTCGTCACCGCGCGCGAGATCGCGGCCCACGGGCCGCTCGCGGTGTGGATGACGAAGGAGACGATGTGGCAGACCGTGGACGCTCCCAGCCTGCGTCACGCGCTCGATCTCGAGAACCGCACGCAGATCATGTGCACCGCGACCGGTGAGCTGAGCGCGGCGTTCGAGGCGTTCCGGGACGGCCGCGAGCCCGAGTGGGGCCCGCTGTGAGCCCCGCCGAGCCCCGCGACCGGGCTCCCCTCGCGTCCACCGGGAGCCTGTTCGATCTCACCGGCAAGGTGGTGATCGTCACCGGGTCGACGAAGGGGATCGGGCGGGCCATGGCCGAAGGGCTCGCCTCGGCCGGCGCGTCGGTGGTCGTGAGCAGCCGCAAGCAGGACCTGTGCGACACGGTGGCCGCGGAGATCACCGCCGCGACCGGGGCCGAGGTGCTCGCGCGGGCGTGCCACGTCGGCGAGTGGGACGCGATCCCCGGTTTCGTCGACGCGGTCGTCGAGCGCTTCGGCCGCATCGACGCGCTGGTGAACAACGCGGGGATCAATCCGGCGC
>BTUT01000027.1:0-14431 GCA_045862935.1 Acidimicrobiia bacterium | reverse complement strand
AGCGCGCTCCACAGGGGCCAGATCTCGAGCAGCAGCCCGGCCGCCACCCCGGCGAACGCGAGGTGGCCGATGCCGTCGCCCATGAGCGCGAGCCGCTGCTGCACGAGGAACACGCCGATCAGCGGAGCGCAGACCCCGATGACGAGCCCCGCGGCGAGCGCGAGCTGCATGTACTCCCGCTCGAAGGGCCACGGGAGCCCGAGTGCGCCGATCACGACTCGAGGTCCTCGAGCCAGCGGGGCAGGTCCTCGGCGGGCCCGCCGAGGCGTACGACCGTCGACGCGAGCTCGTCGGGGCTCCCGTCGAAGAGGACGCGGCGCTTCAGCACGACGACCCGGTCGAGGTCGCGCGCCACGGCGCCCAGCTCGTGGGACACGAGCAGCACCGCGGTGCCGTGGTGCTCGACGAGGTGGACGAGGCTGTCGCGGAAGAGCCGTTGCGCCTCGCGGTCGACGCCGGCGATGGGCTCGTCGAGGACGAGCAGCGACGGCTCGCCGGCCAGGGCGCGCGCGATGAGCACCCGCTGCTGCTGGCCACCCGAGAGCCGTTGGACCGGACGGCCCCGCAGCGCGGTCAGCGCGACCGCGTCGAGCGCGTGGTCCACGGCTTCGCGGTCGGGCCGCCGGGGCCAGCGCCACCAGCCGCGGCGGGCGGTGCGGCCCGACGCCACGACCTCGCCCACCGTCGCCGGGACGTCGAGGTCGAGGATCCGGCGCTGGGGCACGTAGCCGATCCGCCAGCGGTCGCGCAGCGTCGGTGGCGGTGAGCCCAGCACCTCGACCTCCCCACGGTCGGACCGGAGGAGGCCGAGGAGGAGGCGCAGCAGGGTCGACTTCCCCGAGCCGTTCGGGCCGACGAGGGCGACGAACTCCCCGGGATCGACCGTCAGGTCGACGTCCTCGACCGCGTTCTCGTCGCCGTAGGCGAAGGAGACCCCTCGCGCACGGACCACCGGCTGGCCGTCCACCCGCCCAGCATAGAATGAGAATGGTTCCCGGAAACGGGCGTGGTCACCGGAGGTCGGGTCGGTCGGTGGCGTCGGTCGCGTCAGTCGCGTCGGTGGGATCGGTGGCGTGGGTGGGATCAGTGGCTCCGACCGGCGCCTCGGGGTGCTCGGCGTCCGATGCGGGTGCGGACTCGGGACCTGGAACCTGCGCGGGTGCGGGTGGTCGGGAGGCCACGTGCAGGGCGGCCGCAGCGGCGACGCCGAACCCACCCCCGAGCGCGAGCGTGATCGTGAGCCGGTCGAGCGCCGCCGGGAGGTCGGTGGGCAGCTGTGAGTGGGAGAGCGCGGACAGATCGGCGAGTCCGATCGCGATGCCCACGAACAGGCCCGAGAACACCAGCAGCGGCGCGGCGGCGTGCAGCCCGCGTCGCGCGAGGCGCATCATCGCCCAACCGCCGAGGGCGACGGCCGCGACCGTGGGCAGCGCGTCCCCCGTGCGGTCCGCGAGCGAGTTGGTGGCGTAGGTCCAGCTCCCGACCGCGTGCACCACGCTGCTCACGAGCGAGAGGCCGAGGACCCCGCCCACGACCCGCCCGGCGGCGGTCGTGCGCGCCCCGAGCACCGTCGCGACGGCGAGCACCGCAGCGAGCGCGAGCCAGGGCCACGGTGAGGGCCCGGGGATCCAGCGGACGTCGCCTCGCACCTTCACCACGTCGTCACCGACCCGGAGGTCGAGGCGGAACCTCTGGACGAGGTGCTCACGACCCGGGTCGCGCTGCACGATCGGGGGGTCGTCGGCCCCCATCCAGTGGGCGCGGTGGTCGTGCCAGCGGACCGTGGGCGTTCGGCTCACGCGCCGCCACTCCGGAGGCGCCGACGCATCGGCGCGCGCCGGGGGCGGTGCGGGATCACGCCGCACCCGGTTGAGGAACGTGGCGGGTGACCGGACGTTCTCGAACGCGCCGCGGGGGCCGACCCGCAGGTACGGCTCCCCCTCGTAGCCCTCGACGGAGACGTCGTGGCGCCCGGTGTTCGTGAGCTCGAGCCGGGCGCCGTTGTCGATCACCGCGATCCGGAGGTCGGGGTGGGGCGGTGTGACCGAGAGGATCCGGGTCCGGTAATTGCTGGCGTCGATGCCCCCCACCGTGTGCGCGGCCGCCGGTGTGGCTCCCGCCGCGACGAGCGTCCCCGCGACGGCCAGCGTGGCGGCGGCCGCCCACAGCCAGCGGAGACGGCCTCGGGGCCGACGGGAGACGAGCACCGTCGAGCGACGATACTGGTGACCCCCGCCCCACTTGGAGCCGACCCCGATGGCTCGAGCGATCCCTCACCGGCCAGCCTCCCGTCCGCGATGGCGCGTGGTGGTGACCAGTGCGGCGCTGCTCGCCGCGCTGGTGCTGGTCGCCTCCGGGGCGCTCGCGGGGATCGGCGCGACACCGGCCGGGGCCCACGCGAGCATCGACACCGTGAAGCCCGGCGCCGGCGCGGTGCTCCCGAGCTCACCCGACAAGGTCGAGATCTGGTTCACCGAGGGCGTCAACACGAACCTCGGCGGCGTCTTCGTGTACGACGCTGCCGGGAACCGGGTTCCCACGGGCGAGCTGCGCCATCCGTCACCCGAGCACCTCGTCGTACCGCTCGAGGGCGACCTCGACGACGGTTCGTACATCGTCACGTGGCGGGCCGTCTCCGAGGACACGCACCCGATCCAGGGCACGTTCACGTTCCACGTCGGGGAGCCGAGTCCGTCGGGGGTGGACGTCGAGCGCCTGGCCGGCTCGTTGCTCGCGAGCCAGGAGGCCAGTCGCTCCGTGTCGATCGGGTGGGCCGTCGCGCGCTGGACGGTGTTCGCGGCGATCGCGCTGCTCGTCGGCGGAGTCGCGTTCGGCGCCGTGATCTGGCCGCCCGCCCGCGACGCCCGGGCGACGCGGCGGGTGGTGACCGCGGGCTGGGTGGGGTGCACCGCGGCGACCGTGATCGGCGCGGTGCTCTTCGGCGCGTACTCGCGGGGCGGTGGGCTCGGCGATGCGCTCGACCTCGACGTGCTCCGCGACACGCTCGGCACCCGCTTCGGTGCCGTGTGGCTCACCCGGCTGGGGCTGCTCGTCGTGGCCTTCTTCCTCGTGCGGACGTACTTCGCGCGACGCCCGGCGGCGTCGAACCCCCTCCCGCAGTGGTGGTTGCCCGTCGCGGCGTTGGTCGCGGTCGGCATCGTGAGCACGCCGGGGCTCGCGGGTCACCCGTCGACGGCCGATCACCAGACGCTGTCGCTGGTCGCCGATGGCGTGCACGTCGCGGCGATGGCGGTGTGGCTCGGCGGGCTCGTGGTCCTCGCGAGCGCGGTGCTGCGGCGCTGCGATCTCGACGAGCTCCGGGTGGTGGTGCCGCGCTTCTCACGGGTGGCCCTGGGGTGCGTGGTCGCCCTGGTCCTGACCGGCGCCTTCCAGGCCTGGCAGCTCGTGGGGGGTCTCGATGCCCTGCGGGGGGACGAGTTCGGTCGCATCCTCGTCGTGAAGATCGTGTGCTTCGCGCTGCTCCTGATCGTCGCGGTGTCGAGCCGCGAGATCGTGGCGCGCGTGTTCGTCCGGACGCCGGCCACCCCCACCGCGCCCGAGCCGCCGCACCCGCCGGCGGTTCCGGTGGTGCGGGGCGGGGCGCTGGACCTCGACGAGCCCGAGGGCCTCAGGGGCGCGGGCGGGCCCGTCGAGCGGGAAGAGGCCGTCGAGCGCGACGAGGCCACGGACGTGGGTGAGGCCGCCGCCGGGGCCGACGAGCACGACCGAGCCGACGAGCGCGAGCTCCGGCGGCTGCGTCGCTCCGTGTGGGCCGAGGTCGCGCTCGGCGCAGTGGTGCTGGTCGTCACGGCCCTGCTCGTGAACGCCGCACCCCCCGCGGACGCCTCGAGCCGCTCGGCGACCGCCGCCGGAGTGACGATCGAGGACCGGCAGGTGACGCTCGACATCACCGCTTCCCCCGGGGTCGCCGGCCTCAACGACCTGCACGTGAACACCTACGGACCGACCGGGGCGCTGCGCGACGTGGACTCGGTGGAGATGACGATCGCGCTGCCCGAGCGGAGCATTCCCCCGCTCTCGGTGCCGCTGCGCGAGCTGGGGCCGGGGCACTACTTCTCGCCGGGACTCGACATCCCGCTCGCGGGCACGTGGCGCGTCCGGGCCACGGTTCGTCTGAGCGCGGTCGACCGTGTGGATCTCGCCGGCGACCTCGAGATCGAGTGACGCGCTGATGGACCACGTCGACGTCGCCAACACGTTCTTCACCCTGCTCACCCTGGGAGCGAACGCCGCGGTGGCGTTCGCGGCGCTCCTGGCCCTCGCCTCGCTCGTGTCGTCGGGCGCGCGCCGGTTCGCCGGCCACGTGGTGGATGCGGTCGGCCCGTCGGCGCGCCTGCTCGCGTGGCTCGTGGCCACCGTCGCCACGCTGGGCAGCCTCTACTACTCGGAGATCGCCGACTTCGTGCCGTGCCGCCTGTGCTGGTTCCAGCGGAACTGCATGTACCCGCTGGCCGCCATCCTGCTCGTGGGGCTGGTCCTGCGCGACTCCCGCGTGCGGGTCTACGCCGCGCCCTTCGTGGTCGTGGGCGCTCCGCTCTCCCTGTACCACTGGCTGGTGGAGCGGGGGGTCTTCGCCGAGAGCAGCTCGTGCTCGGTCACGGTGCCGTGCGCGGTCCCCTGGTTCGAGGAGCTGGGTTACGTGACGCTCGCGTTCATGGCGCTGAGCGCCTTCCTGCTCATCGGGACGCTGCTCCTCGTGGACCGGGCGGCCGAGCGGCGCTCCGACGGGAGCGAAGCGGCACCGACCGGCGACCATGGGGCCAACGACGCGGACGACGACCATGTGCGCGACGACGGTGAGCACGACCGCCGAGAGCACGACCGCCGAGAGCACGACGACGAGCCGGGAGACCCCGTCCCGGCGTTGGAGGGCACGTGATGACCAGCTCGACGAAGAACCCCGCCGGCGCGACGAGAGCCAAGCCGCCGAAGCGCAAGCCGGCGTCGGTGAAGCGCGGGGCGAAGCGCGGCGGCAACCGGTGGGTGTTCCCGACGGTGCTCATCGGCATCGTCGTGCTCGGCATCGTGGCCGTCGCGCTCGTGGCGACCGGCGACGACGACGGGAAGGCCCCGGGTGGGAAGGACGCAGTCACCGAGGTCGCGTCGGAGGTGAGCATCTCGGGGAAGAGCCTGCCGCGCTACACGGGCTCCGGGAACGACCCGGCGGTGGGGACGGCGGCGCCGGGCATCGAGTCGGTGGACTTCCAGGACGAGCCCGCGTCGGCGGGTGGCGCCACCGGGCGCCCGTACGCGCTCGTGTTCCTCGCTCACTGGTGCCCGCACTGCCAGGCGGAGGTGCCCCGGCTCGTGGCGGTGGGTCAAGGCGGCAAGATCGAGGGTGTCGAGGTCACGGCGGTCGCGACCGGGACCTCGCCCGACCAGCCCAACTACCCGCCGAGTGAGTGGCTCGCGCGCGAGGACTGGCCCTACGGGGTCGTGCTCGACGACGAGCAGGGCACGGCCGGGAACGCGTTCGGGCTCAGTGCCTACCCGTTCCTCGTGTTCGTCGACGCCGACGGCAACGTCGCGGGCCGCACGTCGGGCGAGATCTCCGAGGAGGATCTCACCGCGATCTTCTCGGCGCTGGCCAAGGGCGATCCGCTGCCGATCCCGGGCGCGGGCGCGGGCACCCAGCGCTGACGGGGGGAGCCGTTCAGCGGCAGTCTCGACAGAGGCCCACGAGGTCGATGCGGTGCGTTCCGGTCTGGAACCCGGTGGCCCGCTCGATCTCGTCGATGGTGCGGTGGAGCGCGCGCTCGATCGCCGGTGACGCGGGGACGTCCTCGACCGCGGCGCACGCCGAGCAGATCAAGTGGTGGTGATGGTCGCCGGTGAGGTCCTCGGCGAGCTCGAAGTACGCGAACTCGGCGTTCGTCACGATGCGGTGCACGATCCCGACCTGTTCGAGCACGACGAGGTTGCGGTAGACGCTGCTCTGCGCGAGCCCGGCGTCGGCGGAGAGGATCTCGGGGATCGTGAGCGGCCGCGCCGCGCGGGCGAGCACGTCCACCACGGCCGCCCGGTTCGGGGTGGTCCGCTGGCCGGCCCGACGGAGCCGGAGTGCGACCGCGTCGTGGAGCGGGGTCGCCTCGGTGGTCGCGCCCATCCCCGGATTCTACGAGCGCGCTCGACGCGGCACCCTCGCGCGCTCGACGTGGGAGGGCTACGGTCCGCAGGTGGGTCGGAACGTGGATCGGACCGAGGCGACCGCGCGGTTCGCGGCGCTCGTGTCGCGCGCGGAGCCCGAGATCACCCTCGACGAGCCCGCGCTGCTCATCGCCGCGCACCACCACGCCCTCGACGTGGACGCCCAGCTCCGCGCGCTCGACGCGATCGCGGCGTCCGCGGGCTCCGCGGGTGACGACCCCGTCTCGCTCGCCCGGCTCCTGTTCACCGAGGCCGGGTTCACGGGCAACACGGTCGACTACGGCGACCCCCGCAACTCGTTCCTCGACGAGGTGATCCGCCGACGCCTCGGGCTGCCGATCACGTTGAGCGTCCTGCTCATCGAGGTGGCACGCCGGCGGGGGATCGAGCTCGCAGGCGTGGGGATGCCGGGTCACTTCCTCGTGGCGACCGACCGCGGGTACCTCGACCCGTTCCACGGCGGGACGCTCCTCGACGCACAGGGCGCGCGGCGCCGCTTCGAGGAGCTCCGGCCGGGCGCGCCCTTCTCGGACCACTACCTCGACCCAGTGGGTCCGCGGGCGGTGCTCGCCCGGATGCTCGCGAACCTCGTCGGGACGTTCCTCCAGCGGGCGCCGCTGCACGCGGTGTGGGCGTTGCGTCTCCGTCTGGCGATCACGGGGCTCGCGCCCTCCGAACGGCTCCGGGACGAGGAGCAGCTGCGCCGCCTCCAGGCGCGGCTGAACTGAGGCCGGGCGCGGTGGACGGTCCCGGAGGCGGTACCCCAGGGGGTGGGATGGACGACGCCGGCGACGCGTTCGAGCTGCCGATGTTCCCCCTGGGGACGGTGTGCTTCCCCCACGGCGTGCTCCCGCTCCAGGTGTTCGAGCCTCGCTACCGGGCGCTCGTCGCGCGCTGCCTCGCGTCGGACGGTCGCTTCGGCGTGGTGCTCATCGAGCGTGGCAGCGAGGTCGGGGGCGGCGACACCCGGTTCTCGGTCGGCACCATCGCGCAGATCGCCCAGGCGCGTGAGCTGCCCGACGGCCGGTGGGCGCTGGTGAGCGTCGGTGTGGAGCGACTCGCGGTGAGGGAGTGGCTGCCCGACGATCCCTACCCCCGGGCCCAGGTGGTGGTGTGGCCGGATCGCGCACCGCCGCGGGAAGCGCCTGCGGCGGCGGTCACCGAGGCGGTCGACGCGGTCCGCACTGCACTCGTGCGGGTCCATGCGCTGCGCGCGGAGCTGGGGCTCCCGGCCCACACCGGTCCGGTGATGACCTCGGCCGAGGACCTCACGCGTGCGTCGTGGGAGGCCGCGATCCTCGCACCGCTCGGCCCGCTCGACGCGCTCGCGCTGCTCGGGGTCGACGACCCCCTCGCCCGCATCGAGCGGTGCGTCGAGCTGCTCGGTGACGAGATCGAGGCGCTGTCGTTCCGCCTCTCGGCCTCCTGACGAACGTGCTGGATCCCCCGGCGCCGAATACCCTCTCGATCGTGGAACCCGACGTCTCCGGACCCCAGCCCGATCGCGCGCCGTCGACCGAGGCGCTGGCCGAGCTCGAGGAGGCGCTGGCCCGCCTCGAGGCCGAGCTCCAGGCGTTGGAGGCCTCCGAGGGGGGCGCGGCCTGAGCCCGATCCGGGTGCTGCTGTTCGCGTCGGCCCGCGAGGCCGCAGGCCGGCGTCGGGACGAGCTCGACGTGGGCGGTGCGGGCGGCACGGACAGCGCGCTCACGGTGGGCGACGCGCTCGCGGTCCTCGTCGACCGGTACGGGCCGGCCTTCGGCGAGGTGCTCGGCGCCGCTCGGGTGTGGGTCAACGGTGACGAGCCCTCGGACGGTCCCGGCACCCGTCTGGTCGACGGCGACGAGCTCGCGGTGCTGCCCCCCGTGAGCGGTGGTTCGGTCGCGGGCGGCGCCGCGCCGGTCACGCGCCCGGTGGGTGACCGCACCCGCGGTCCCGGCTAGGGTGCCCCGGATCGTTCGCCGGTCCCGCTTCTCCGCATCCTCCGTCGCCGCGCACCCCCCGCGCCGGAGCCCCCGCCTCGCCCTCGGCGGGCTCCTCGGGATCCTGCTCGGGATGGTGGTCGCGGGCCTCGGCATCCCGTCCGCGGGGGCGGCGGTCCACGCGCAGGGCGTGGCACCGGGGTCGGTCGCGGCACTCGAGGCGCGCCTGCGGGAGGCGCAGGCCGCGTCCGACGCCGCCGCCGCCCGATTCCAGGAGGCGACCGCGAAGCACGACGCTCTGGCCGACGAGATCGCCGGCATCGAGGCGAGGATCGCGGCCGGCCGCGCCCGGACCGCGGAGCTGCGGGCGATCACTCGCCAGCGGGCGGTCACCGCGTACAAGTCCCGCCAGGTCGGTGGCGGCTCGACGGGCGCGGTGTTCAGCGGGGGTGACCCGCTGCGGCAGCTGCGGCGGACGACGCTGCTCCAGCACGCGAACGCCGAGGACGACGCCGCGGTCGACCGCCTGCGGGTGCTCGACGAGGACCTCGGGATCCAGAAGGCCGAGCTCGGCCGCAAGAAGGAGGAGGCCGCGCAGGTGGTCGCCCGGCTCGAGGTCGAGCGGACCGCCCTCGCGGCGTCGGTGGCCGCGGCGCAGGGCGCGTACGACGAGCTCGTGAACCGTCTCGCGCGCGAGGCGGCCTCCCGGGCCGCGGCCGAGGCCGCCGCACGACGCACGGTGTCGTCGGCCCGTCGGGCGGCGTCGGGCAGCTCGGGCACCCCGGTCGCCGGGTTCCTGTGCCCGGTGCGCGGGTCGTTCACCAACGACTTCGGTGACGCCCGATCGGGCGGCCGCAGCCACGCGGGGATCGACGTCTTCGCAGGCACCGGCACCCCGGTCGTCGCGGTGAAGTCGGGGACGCTGACGCTCGAGCAGGGCGGCGCCGGTGGCAATGCCGCGTACCTCAACGCGGGCGACGGCAACACCTACTACTTCGCCCACTTCAGCTCGTATGCCGCAAGCCCTGGCCCCGTGTCGCAGGGCCAGGTCATCGGCTACGTCGGTCAGACCGGCAACGCCACGGCGCCGCACCTCCACTTCGAGATCCGGGGCGCGGGCAACCCGTACGCCACGCTCACCGGCAGCTGCTGAGCGCGCCGTCGGCGTTCGACCGTCACGACGCCGCTGGTAGCCTCGACGCGTGACCGCGGTCCGCCGGCGCATCGACGTCGTGCTCGAACCCGATTACCTCGCCGACCTCGGCCGTTGCTCGCTCGACGATCTCCGCGCGCGCCACGACCAGTGCCTCGAGATCGAGACCGAGGTGTCGTACGTGCGCCGTCTGGCGCAGGCTCGGATCGAGATCCTGGGCGCGGAGCAGGGTCGCCGGGCGAGCGGGGCCAGCGTGGCCGAGCTCATCGACGCCCTCCCGCGGATCCTGGCCGACGCGGGGCCCCGCCCCGACCCGGCCTCGAGCCGGCTCAGCCGTCACCTGGCGCCCGCACCGGCGATCGAGTGGACGCGCGGCCGTGAGGCCCTCATCGCCGACGACACGCTCGCCAACCTCCCGACGCTCTCCGACGACGAGCTCGTCGCCGCGATCGACGGGCTCCGCGAGCTCGAGCACGAGGTCTCGGAGCGCCGGCGCGCGCTGCACGCGGTGGTCGACCGCATCGAGACCGAGCTGGCCCGGCGGCAGGTGGGCACCTGAGCCCGCGACCTCCCATGACCGACGGGGTCGAGCAGCGCCTGCGCGATCTCGGTGAGTTCATCCGCCACCAGCGTGAGGGCGCTCGCCTGTCGCTGCGAGGCCTGTCGGGCATCACCGGGATCTCGAACCCCTACCTGAGCCAGATCGAACGGGGGCTGCGCAGGCCGAGTGCCGAGATCCTCCAGCAGATCGCCCGCGGCCTCGCGATCTCGGCGGAGACGCTCTACGAGCGGGCGGGGATCCTCGACGCGCGGGATCCGGCGCGGGCGGCCGACGTGGAGCGGGCCATCCGGGCCGCAACCGACCTCGACGACCGCCAGAAGGACGCGCTCGTCGAGCTCTACCACGCGATGCGGACCCGGGACCCGGAGCCGTCGCGCCACGACCGGGCCGAGTTGGGCGATGGGCCGGGTCGGGCCGGGGGGGTTGGTGGGCCGGGTCGGGCCGGGGGGGTTGGTGGGTAGGATCGGGCGCCGTATGTCGATCCGGCGTGTCGCGATGTTCTCCCTGCACACGTCCCCGCTCGCGCAGCCGGGGACGGGCGACGGCGGCGGCATGAACGTCTACATCCGGTCGCTCGCCTCGGCGCTCGCGCGGGCCGGGGTCGAGTGCGACGTCCTCACCCGTGCCGATCGCCACGGCGTGCCCGCGGTGGTCTCGCCCGAGCGCGGCGTCCGGGTCGTGCACCTCGACGCCGGTCCCCGCCGGCCGGTGCCCAAGGACGAGCTCCTCGAGCTGCACGACGAGCTCGTCGACGCGGCGGCCCGCTGGCTCGGGCGCCGGGGTCCGGTCGACGTCCTCCACGCGAACTACTGGGTGTCGGGCGCGGTCGCGCACACCCTCAAGCACCGCCTCGGGCTCCCGCTGGTGACGACCTTCCACACCCTCGCGCTCGCGAAGCACGAAGCGGGCATCCACGACGACCCCACGAGCCGCACGGAGACGGAGGCGTCGATCGTGCGCTGCTCGGATGGGGTCGTCGTCTCCACCGCCCACGAGCGCGACCTGCTCGTCGACGGCTACGGCGCGGCGGGCGACCGGGTCGAGATCATCCCGCCCGGTGTCGATCACACCGTGTTCCGGCCCGGCACGGGCGACGTACCGCGGGTCCGGCGCCACTGGAGGGTCGGTGACGCCCCGGTCCTGCTCGTGGTCGGACGGATCCAGCCCCTCAAGGGCATCGACCTCGCCATCCGCAGCCTCGCGTCGCTCGACGATCCCCGGGCGAACCTCGTGGTGGTCGGGGGCCCGAGTGGACCCGAGGGTGAATCCGAGCTCGACCGGCTGCACCGCCTGGCGGGCGACCTCGGCATCGCCGACCGGGTGCGCTTCGAGCCGCCCCGCGCCCACGAGCAGCTCGCCGCGTACTACCGCGCGGCCGACGTGGTGCTCGTGCCGTCGCGGGCCGAGTCGTTCGGGCTCGTGGCCCTCGAGGCAGCCGCCTGCGGCACGCCGGTCGTGGCGACCGCGGTCGGAGGTTTGCGCTCGGTCGTCGCTCACGGCGAGAGCGGCTTCCTCGTCGAGGACCGCGATCCCCTGGCGTTCGCCGACCGGATCCGCGACGTGCTCGCCGACCCGGAGCGGGCCGCCGACATGCGCGCCCGTGCCGTCACGGGTGCGGCGCGCTTCACCTGGAGCATGGCCGCGGCGCGCCTGCGACGCCTCTATGCCGACGTGCCGGCGCGCGAGCTCGTGCGGTGCACCTAGGCGACCTGGAGACGCACGTCGAGCGGGCGCGCGCCCTGCTCGACCAGCACCTGCACGGCCCGGTGGCGGCGGAGCCCTGGGTGCAGCACGTCGAGCACGACGCGGCGATCGGGCGCTGGTACGTCCGGTTCGGTTGTGACGGCCGCGACGCCGCCACGATCTCCTTCGATCTCCACCAGCGCACCCTGCGCTACGAGGTGTACTTCCTGCCCTATCCCCACGCGAACCAGCTGGAGTGCTACCGGTTCCTCCTCACCGGCAACCACGGGCTCTACGGTGTCCGCTTCTCGATCGGGCCCGACGGCGACCTCTACCTCGGCGGACGCGTCCTGCTCGAGCACCTCGACGAGGAGGAGCTCGACCGGATCATCGGGGTGATCTACGAGACCACCGAGCGGTGGTTCCCGCCGCTCGTGCGCCTCGCGTTCGGGCCCCGCCCGACGCCCCGCGCCTGATCGTCCCCGGGTGTCACGTTCCTCGGGGCCGGGCATCAGTGCGGTTCCCGAGGCGGCCGACCGCGGATCGCCCCCTCGGGAGGGACGTGGGCCCGAGGTGCCGAGGCTCGCCGTTCGTTCGGGGAAGTGCGGACGGCGACCGGAGTTCCTCGGGCCCGTCCGCGTCCGGTCTACCCTGCCGATGTGACCCGATTGGCGCTGCTCGGCGGGGGACGGATGGGGGAGGCGCTCGTCGCCGGCCTGCTCGCCGCCGGCTGGGACGCCGAGTCGCTGTCGGTCGCCGAGACCGATCCCGATCGCCGGCGGGTGATCGAAGCGGCGTTCCCTGGTGTCCGGGTCGTGCCCAGCGCCGCGTGGGCCGCGCCCGAGGCCCAGGTGGTGGTCGTGGCCGTGAAGCCCGACGACGTCGCCGGGGTGCTCGAGAGCACGGCGCCGGTCCTCGCCGACGGCGTGCTCGTGCTGTCGATCGCCGCGGGCGTGACCCTCGCGACGCTCGAGGCGCTGGTCCCCGGCCGGGCCGTGGTCCGGGCCATGCCCAACACGCCCGCGCTCGTGCGCGAAGGCGCGGCAGCGATCGCCGGGGGCACCCACGCCACTGGCGCGGACCTCGATCTCGCGGAGCGCATCCTCACCGCGGTCGGGGTGGTCGTGCGCGTCCCGGAGCGCCACCTCGACGCCGTCACAGGCCTGTCGGGGTCGGGTCCGGCGTACGTGTTCCTGCTCGCCGAGGCCCTCATCGAGGCCGGCGTGCTCGTCGGCCTGACCCGGGACACCGCTCGCACCCTCGTCACGCAGACGCTCCTCGGATCGGCCCGCCTCCTCGCCGCCGGCGACGACCACCCCGAGACCCTGAGGGCCGCCGTGACCTCGCCCGGGGGCACCACCGCGGCCGGGCTCGCCGCACTCGAGCGCAGCGGGGTGCGCGCCGCCGTGCTCGACGCCGTGCAGGCCGCGACCGAGCGCTCGCGCACCCTGGGCCGGCCGGCGACGTGAGCCGGCGGCCCCGTCGGAACCGTCCCCCGCGCCTCGACGTCCTCCCCCGGCCCGCTCCCGTGCCGGGATCCGGTGGGGGAGACGCGTCACCACGACCTGCGCCGACGGAGCGGCGGGCCCTCGTCGAGGCCCGGATCACGGGGTCGCACGCCCGTCTCGGCCGTGACGCGGTGCGCCACGCGGTCCGAGCGCTCGTCTCGGGGGATCCGCGGGCCCGGCTCGGCTGTGACGACCTCGAAGGAGCGACGTTCGACGAGGCCCAGGCGGCCCTGGCCAAGACCCACGGCTGGGATCCCGAGGCGCCCCGGGGGGCGATCGACCCCGACGCGACGCTCACGGCACTTCGCGCGGCCGCCGCCCGGCTCCACGACGCGGCCGCCGCGCGCGCCCGGATCGCGGTGGCCACCTCCCGCCCGGCGTCGCTGCTCGGACTCGACCAGTGGGTGGCGTCCGACGCGGCCGCGCGGGGTGCCACCCTGCTCGGTGCCGATCGGGCGAGCGTGGACGGCCCGGCCCGCCGGGAGCTCTGGTGGGTGGGTGACGTCGCGGTGGTGACCGACGGCACCGCGCTCCTCGCCGACGACGGGGAGGCTGCGCCCGACGACTGGCTCTTCGCCGTCGGCCGCCCCGACCTGGTGGTGGCCGACCGGGGGTTCGCGGGTGCCGCCCTGGCGGCCGGGATCGAGGTGATCGCGTGGGTGGACCTCGATGCCCCGGCGCTGGCCCTCGCGGCCACCCGGGGCCTCCCGATCCTGGTCGTGCCGCTCGACACCCAGCGCCCCGCGGGGGCCTACGACGCCGCGATCGTGGCGTTCGCCGCGGTCGCCGGCCCGGGCGAGGCCTCGGGTCGCTGACGGCGGGGTCCGGCGCCGCGGCCGTCCCCCGGTCCACGAGGCGAACGGGGGCCACATTCGACAACACCCTCCCCTTCCGCGTACGCTGCACTCGCTGGCGGGGGAGTGGAAGGGTGTCGCCGTGGCGCAGTCGTTCTCCAAGGCGCGCTTCCTGACGGTTCAGGAGGTCGCGGATCTGATGCGGGTCTCGTCGATGACGGTCTACCGGCTGATCAAGGCGGGCGACCTCCCCGCCGTGCGCGTCGGTCGCTCGTTCCGGGTGAGCGAGTCCGACGTCGACGCCTACCTCGCGTCGCGCTACACCCAGGCCGGCTGACCGGCACGGGGTGACCGGCACGCCCGCGCGGCCCTTCGTCGCGTTCCTCTCCGACTACGGGCTGACCGACGAGTTCGTCGGGGTGTGCAAGGGGGTGATCGGGTCGATCGCCCCCGAGGCCACGGTCGTGGACCTCGTCCACGACCTCCCACGCCACGACGTGGCCGCCGGGGCGCTGGCGCTCGTACGGTCGGTCCAGTACCTCCCGACGGGCGCGGCGGTGCTCGCCGTGGTCGATCCCGGCGTCGGCACCGATCGGCGCCTCGTCGCGGTGGAGTGCGAGCCGGCCACGCACCTCGGGCCCGAC